>CAMUQE010000072.1 GCA_947096075.1 Veillonella parvula
TATGAAGCAGTACGTTAACAATGGTTAGCTGTCAATTCAGTACACACAGTACTTAATAGGAGATGAGAATAATTGTAATCATGTGAATATTTAGCTGTGTAGTTGTAGTTAGTTGACGGAGAAATGAGGAACAAATGGAAAATGAAGTAAGAAAAGTTGAAATGAGCGAAAATGTAGCAGATCCTACTGGTCTTGGTCTACTTGGTCTCGCTGTAGTATGTTTTGTGGTATCCACGTCCCGCGTAGGCTGGTCTGGCCCAACAACATCCGTTTTTATCCCTTGGGCAGTTTAATTAGGTTCTTTGGCCCAATTAATGGCAAGTTATTTTGATTTCAAGAGGAACAATGCTTTCGGTTCCGTTGTATTCGGTGCATACGGTTTATTCTGGTCTGCAATGGCTGGCGTTTGGTTAATCCAAATGGGCGCCTTCGGTCCTGGAATTCAAAAAGGTTTCGATGTAACACAATTAGCATTCGCTTTTATGGGCTTCTTGATCTTCTCTATTTTCGGTACCATCGCGTCATTGAAAACAAACAAAGTTGTATTCGCTATTATGGTTCTTATCTGCCTCCTATTCTTTGGTCTTTCAACAGATCTATTCTTGGGTGGTCGCACAGGATTCTTTGCTCTTGCAGCATAGTCTGAACTATTCATCTCCCTATTGGGATTCTACAGTTCCGGTGCTGTATTAGTTAATAAAGTATTTAGCAAAACTGCATTTCCTATGGGTAAAAGCATTCTGTAATAGTTTTATAACTATATAAATTACTTGCACGACAAAAGAGGTTCCTGATGGTCACAAGTTGAATTTCAGTCATAAGTTACCTCGCATAATACAACAGCCAACTATATTACACTATTGTAACATAGTCGGCTGTGTATAAATACAGAAAGCTATATTAAAGATCTAATTTAGCCATCATTTTATTAATTTGTTCTTGCATGGTGTTAATTTTTTCATCTTGTTGTTTTAGCTTTTCATCTTGGTCGTTGATGACCTTAATGAGCCCTGCCTTGGAATACTCCGCATAAGGATTACTTTTACCAAATTTCAGACTAACACCTAGATTAAGGAGATCTTCGCCTCCACCGAAGCTTCCACCAACAGAGAATAAAGCTTTACTATTAGGGCGATAGAAAACACCAAGCGCTATAGCATTAGCACCACGATAATTGCCATACCCGGCAGCAATATTCCATTTATCATATGGATCAAACTCTTGTGGATGTAATGCAGCTAGTGCTGCCGCGCCTGCCCCTACACGCTTAACTCGACTATCCACCTGATTAATATGAGTATCCACTTGATTGAATCGATGCTCCATAGTAGATGCAGATTCTGTGGCAATTCGTTTTAATTGAGCCACATTGACCGCATCTGTATCTTCAGTACCGGCTGCAACATTTGTAATTTGACGCGTCAAAACAGTAGCCCCTGTTGAATCCCCTACGGAAAGGGCTGCAGCAGTAGACTTCCAAGTTGGAGAACCTTCTGTAGAGATAGCATTTCTAGAAGGATCATAGCCAGCAACCCCTTTATCTCTATAGGCTACCGAATCACTACCCAATGCTACCCCACCATTATGTTTAACATCCGTATTATATCCGAGCATAACAGCATTTTCAATATTAACCGTATTGCGTTTCGTAGGAACTATTTCCTTAACAGTATATTTAGTTTCACTACCATCCCAAGTATTTTTAAGGGTCTTTGTTACTTCTTTTACCTCTGATGCCATAGAGCCTAGTACGACATTATGTTTACCGCCCTCAAGCTTATGAAAGTCGCCGATAACCACATTGTCTTCGCCATTTTTTAGACTATTACCTGTACCAACTATTGTAGTTCGGCTGATGCTATTACCTTCATTGCCATATCCACTCATGGTATTATAAACATTCATGTGCCCTTCTTGGCCTTTTAACGCATTATTAGTACCCGATATTTGGGAACGCATAGTATAATCAACGCTATTACTATTGCCTAAAATAGATACGGCACCGGCATGGTCCGCCATATAGGCCTTCATGTTTTTACGACCAGCCTCTACGGTTCCCTCATGATTTCCATTTATCTTATCCATGCCAGCTATTTCAGCACTTTCAAGATGAAAGTTCCCTAAAGTAGTCCCTAGTCCTGGAAGAGGTATCACAGAAGCCTTAGAATTCGTTACTTCATTACCGGAACCTACAATCATGGTTCCGGTTGATCCGGAGGCTCTATTCAAACTACCGGTTATCGTATTACCGATACTGTCGGCTTCATCATTTTCAGTTGAAGTGCTTTCAATACTATTAAAACTACCATAGGATGACGAAAATGATCCCGATGAACGACTCATTTCCGTTCCGCCTTCTATAACGGAACCATGACCAGTTAGGGTTTGGAAAATACTATTTGCCTTTGAGTGATTACCAATGACTACACTGCCTCCTGAAGAATTGGCTGAGTGATATCCAATGATAGTACTACTTCTACCGACTGTATACTTTTTATCCCTTGGATCACTTTCTGATTTTTCGGCCTGTTCCGCCGGAGACATACTGCCTATAACAACAGAATCTCTTATGGTATCAAGATTTTGATTATCCCCGATAACAATACCTGCAGCAGGACCTCCAGCAGACTCTACACTATATTCAGCTTTGTTATTGTTCCCAATAACGGTCAATGAATCCCATTCATTTCGATAGGTGTCATTACCACGAAGGAAATTGCCTCGACCAATTGTCAAATCAGACGTATTCGGCTCCCGCCCTGTTTTATGCTTATAATCTGTAACAGTTCCCTTATCACGGGCAATTAATGTGTTATTGTCGCCAATAACATGCTGTCTGCGGCTACCTTGAACGGTATTATTAGAGCCCACGATTCGAACATCTTCGCTGCCCATGGAGTTGACTGGTTTCCCTTTCTCATTAGGAAAGGTCTTACTGATCGTATTATTATCGCCTACGATAGTAGCATTTTTCCCACTGGTGACCGTATTCTTTTTACCGGTAATATTGGTATTATCACTAGCTAAATACTCATTGCCATTACCATCAGTAACAGGAGTCTCGCCATAAACAGGGCTACCCCATAAACAACCACACGTACTTGTTACTAAAACAGCAGTCAAGAGAGCTTTATATCTGCTTGGCTGTTGAGCCATTTTCTTTTCCATGTTCTACACCCCTTTTACATAACAACACAAAAAAATACATCACATAATAACAAACGTTTCTAATTAAAGGGTACGCCTATTACATAGGGCTTGTCAAAATGTTAAAAATTATGCGCTAAGCCTTTTGATTTTCTCAGCGTACATCATATATCAACACACTATTTATCACTAAAACTAATAAATGATTATGTGAATATAATTTCATAATTGAACTCAACTAGGAAGTACCTAGGTCCTATGCTCCAAATACATCGACAAGCGTTAAATGATATCCTAGATAGCATTGTCCTCCTTAATCTATAACAAATTCATATACATTAGATACAAAATCTAATAAAAGCGTAGAAATATATAAGATTAAAATATTATTTCTCATTATTTCTACGCTTTTTATATGTTTTTAACGCATTTCTTTATATGCGTTTTAGGCATACATCTATGACTCGCTCTATTGCCTTAAAAACTGTGATATATGTTATATTTATGAGGCAGTACTTTCACAATGGTTAGCTGTCAATTCAGTACACACAGTACTTAATATGAGATGACAATATTTGTAATCATGTGAAGGTTTGGCTGTGTAGTTGTAGTTAGTTGACGGAGAAATGAGGAACAAATAGAAAACGAAGTAAGAAAAGTTGAAATGAGCGAAAATGTAGCGGATCCTACTGGTCTTGGTCTACTTGGTCTCGCTGTTGTATGTTTTGTGGTATCCACGTCCCGCGTAGGCTGGTCTGGCCCAACAACATCCGTTTTTATCCCTTGGGCAGTTTTATTAGGTTCTTTGGGCCAAATAATTGCAAGTTATTTTGATTTCAAGAAGAACAATGCTTTCGGTTCCGTTGTATTCGGTGCATACGGCTTATTCTGGTCCGCTATGGCAGGTGTATGGCTTATTCAAATGGGCGCTTTCGGTGTAGAACTACAAAAAGGTTTTGATGTAACACAATTAGCATTCGCATTTTTAGGCTTTTTTATTTTCTCCATTTTTGGTACAATCGCATCTTTGAAAACAAATAAAGTTGTATTTACTATCATGGTTCTTATCTGCTTCCTATTCTTCGGACTTTCAACAGACTTATTCTTAGGTGGTCGCACAGGCTTCTTCACGCTTGCAGCATGGTCTGAATTATTTATCTCCCTCTTGGGCTTCTACGGTTCTGGTGCAGCACTTGTAAACAAAGTATTTGGCAAAACTGTATTCCCTTTGGGTAAAAGTATCTTGTAATAGTTGCAAAACTATATAATACAAACACAATAAAAGAGGTTTCCAATGGTCACTAGTTGACTATTGGGAACCTCTTTACTATTTGCTTTTACTATACCTATTTAGCTAAATATTGTAAGCCCACTAAATATAATAGGCTGAACAAATATTGGAATCTGAAGAATTATAGCTTATTTATGACTGAACTGCGCATCCATAATCATTTGGCGTAACTGCTCAATGCGAACACCTTTTGGTAGCTGGTCTCTATAAAACTGTAAATTATAGTAGTAACGAGTATCTTCATAATCAGTAACTAATACCATGGACGTCCTATTATGTAATGGCCCGCCATACATAAATTCGGCTAGTAAACTACGCACACCATCATTATCAACCTCTGTTACATCATGCTTAACAGGCAATACCATCTTTACGGTAGGTTCAGGAACCGTTCTATCTTTAACAATTTTTTTAATCTCATTATCTAAGGTCGCACTTGTATCATCAATAACTCTAGCCTTCACATGCATAAAAACACCATCAGAGGTTCTAAAGGCTCTGCCATCTATATCTTTAGTTTCCCCTTTAGTCTCCACAGAGTCCTTTAATACACGGAACTGATACGGACCCAAAAACTTGATTTCTGTAATAGCATCTAATGCCGCATCATATTGACCATTATGTACATTTGTAACATGTATAACAGGATTTATATCGCTAGCTTGTGAAAGCATCGGTACGGCTAAACACAAACCTAAACTAAGTAATGTAATATAACGTTTCATACACACATCCCCCATTGAACACTAATATAACTGTATTGTAACATGATAAGAATACGTCGATGAAAATAATTACAAAACGAAAGAGGTTCCTATTGGTCACCTAGGTGACTATTAGGAACCTCTCATCTATTTACTTTTATTATCCACAACACTATATTGAACTTGAGGCCTCTAAATGGGTCCAGCCTTTGCTAATCTTCTAGAGATTGGCGGTGATCAATATGAGTACATTCAAAGTGTTATCACTCATGATTTCCTTTGGCATACTTGTAGCGACCATTATCATAGCAGGAAAGTGATTGACCTCTAGCTGAAAGCTAGCTTTCTAATCGTGGTATGAAAAAAGGTCCGACATAGAAATCAGACCGTTTCTTCAATTCAATAAATCTAGAAGCGAAGTCTGGCGTCGAAACCATTTATGCCTCACTTTGATATAAATTATATCATATTTAAATAAGGAAAGGAATCTAAGGATTTCTTTCCTTGTTTTCTTTTATAAATCCTCATAGTGCATACGATAGTGACTTATATCACCGACAAGATGTCCTTTCAATTGCTATATTTTTAATATATTCCTACTGGGCTGACGGATACGTAGAATTGACTACATGCACAGTAGCACACATCATGTGATAGCCGACCGTCTGGGCAAGTTTTTGTTCAGATGGTCTTTTTTATTGCCTGCTCGTAACAAATGCTTCTTTATCTATATTTAAATATCTCACCTATACGAAAGGAGTTTTCTTATGAGAAATCGTTGGTTTATTGCATTAGCAGCCATTGGTTTGCACATATCCATTGGTAGCGTATATGCATGGAGTGTACTCACACGTCCTATTATGGCAGATATGGGTTTTACTTTATCGCAAACAACATGGACATTCTCATTAGCCATTTTAATGCTCGGACTATCTGCGGGCTTTCTTGGATCCTTTGCAGAAAAAATTGGTCCTAAGAAAAGTGGACTTCTCGCTATGTTATTCTGGGTAACCGGATTATTGGGTACGGCCTACGCACTTAGCATACACAATCTTACCTTACTCTATCTCTTCTACGGCATCATCGGTGGCATTGGACTAGGCATTGGTTATATAACACCAGTTTCTACACTCGTGAAATACTTTCCAAATCGCCCAGGGTTTGCTACTGGTTTAGCTATTATGGGTTTTGGCTTTGCTTCTCTCATTGCAGGGCCTCTTATGCAATACCTTGTAGCTCAGGTTGGATTGGTGGATACTTTCATTATCCTCGGTGTAATCTATCTCGTAATTATGGGCGCCTCTTCACTCTATTTGAAAGCACCTCAACAAAAACACCCCACTCGAACTAGTAAGGATAGATCTACCATGTACGTTCATACCCATGGCATGCTAGCCAATGATGCCATGAAAACTTGGCAATTCGGTGCCCTTTGGTGGGTATTCTTTATTAATATTACCTGTGGTATAGGCCTCCTATCCTTAGCCTCCCCTATGGCGCAAGAAGCCATTGGTATGACACCTGCGGCAGCTGCATCGCTGGTTGGTATCATCGGTATCTTCAATGGCGGTGGGCGCATTGCATGGTCTACTATCTCTGATTACCTTGGTCGAGCACAAACTTACATACTATTCTTTATTATAGAAATCGTCGCATTCTATCTACTCGCCCAAACCAATAGTGCGCTAACATTCCAAATTTTAATTCTTCTCATTATCACATGCTATGGCGGCGGATTCTCCTGTATGCCAGCATATCTAGCTGACCTCTATGGTATACGTCAACTATCGACTATTCATGGCCGTATTCTAACTGCTTGGGGATTAGCGGGCATCGTTGGCCCTATGCTCGTATCATACTTTCACGAAGCAGGATATGGCTATACTACCGCTTTAGAATGCTTTGCCGCTCTGTTTGTAATAAATACAATTATTGCTATAGTCCTAAAATTATACGGCAAACGAGAATTACACAACTAATAACTCCATTTAAACATGAAGAAACGGCCTGACATGATGTCAGACCGTTTCTTCAATTTTAAACACTAGAAGCGAAGTCTGGCGACCAAACCATTTATGCCTCACTTTGATATAAATTATATCATATCTAAACAAGGAAAGAAATCTTATGCCTTCCTTCCCTGTTTTATTGTTATAACTTAAAAACTTTTCCAATCAAACGATATAATAACATCTCTTAGCTTACTATCAATATCTCGTAACAACTTTATAAACGGCTGCCCTTTATTTTCATCCCAAGAGGCTAACACAGGTTCAATCCCAATATGAATCAAAGTATTTTCATAATAATTACCATGACAAGGTCTTGTGACACATTGATTATAAGTAAAGCTTAATGTGTCCAATTGATTCAAAATTATTTCATCAATCATAGTATTAAGTTGAGCATATACCTTTTTACGTAATACCTTCCCAGCTTCACTAGAATCATTATTATAATATCGCAACGATAAATATAACCCTTTTGAGTCATGATCTACACGCCAAAACAGCCAAGGCTTAAAGCTAGTTGGAGGATTAGACCAGATAGCATCTGATTCTGTTCGACTCCAAAAACGTCGGTTAGTCCACGGACTGCCTCCCTGATTTGTACCGGTACTATATTGATTAGGATATATACTCATATCCTTCCATAGCCAGGAACCATCTATATTTTCGTTATCAAATATAATTTGCAATAAACCATGCTGTGTGATACGTTCCCATTTAATATAATAACATTCATCATCATATTGCCCATTAATTTTAGATACGATTTGATACCAATCTAGTTGATTTTTTATATGCTCACAATAGCCTTTTAGGATATCGCTTTCACAGTCGTCATAATTTTTTAAGATATCCCAAAACATAGGTCCCGTTAAATAGTTATCCACCGAATCGCTATGAGCTACTTGCCAATCATAATCAAAGTAATATCCTGTCTTAAAATAGACCGTATGAATATGATAGTTTGCTATATCAGCATGGTCTATATCAAGGTCTACTAACTTAAAAGCTTTTTCTAATTTATTATAAGCATTCCAAGGTTTCTTATTCTCAAAAACCGTCTTAAGTGAGCCTCTATAAAAACTAATTTGATTATCATGTTCACTAGTATTTGTTTTATCTTCTATGATAATAGCTAACTTATATTGAGGAATTATAGCTAGTACATCAATATTTAAAACCTGCTGCACCAAAATCACTTTATCTATTGAATTGATATCTACCTTTGAAATCACATCACTATTGCATTGATTCTCTATTAATTTAGCTAGTAAATCTAAACCAAGTTGACGATACCTATGTGTAGTTACATTATCTGGTTCATTAATCCAATTAAGACACCAGTAAATATATACCGCTTAAGATAACTAACTAGTAGTAAAACAATAATATAATTAATATTTTATAATAAGCACATAACTTAAAACTATATATCTAATAAATTTTTTTTAGGAAGAGAAATTTCAAAACCTGTATAGGCTATATAAGCATCCTCAATGCTTTTAACAATTTGTAAAAATCGAAAAATAACACTATTAAAATCATAATCATCGTCAGAAAGTACAAACTCTGAATTTTCATGAGCGATATTATTTCTTACTTTATCAGTAAATTCAATTAGAAATTGTGACGCACTCTGCCTAGTTTCTAAAATTGGACTCAAATTATCATCACAAGTGGTAATCATTAACTCAGTTAAAAACTCTCTATTACCAAGCACTTGTTCAAATAAATCCTTATAATAACCATTTAATTTGTTTTCATGAAAAAACTCAAAACGAATATATCCTCTTAATTGATTAGCCGTAAAATTATTTTTTAATGACTCATAATAACTACGAAATGCATCTGACTGGTTATCAGATGACTTATTAAATAAATCTATAATTCTTTTTTCATACCCAAGAAATACATATTTAGCAATCCCAGTAGATAAATCGTTAAAACAAATTCCTCGTTCTGATACTTTAATTACATAATCATCTATCAAGGTTCGTATAAACCACTCAAATGTAGTAAAAACGGATAAATATAATGAATTCTCCAATAA
>CAMUQE010000073.1 GCA_947096075.1 Veillonella parvula
CTTTTACCAATTATGCAAAATTAATATAAACACCATTTTAGTATGATATAAATTTATATAGAACAGATATTTGTAGTAATAAAATATTACAAAACAGATATATGTAGTAAATAAATTATTATAGAAAAGAGATCATATGATTCAACTCATTAAACGTTATTCAAACTTTAATCCCCCTGTAATCATAGGTAGCTTGTCTATCATTTTAGGACTGAGCTTATGTGCCCTTCTGATTCCGCAAATATCTCAAACGATTCTCCAAGGGGTTCGTGATATTATAGAAGCGGAATTCTCTTATACCGCATGGCTCGCCATGTTGTTTGCCGCAGGTACTGGTGTAGGTCTCATGTTCTTCGGTACTGCTGAGCCGCTCTCACATTATCACTCTGCTGTAGGCTTAGTCGATGGTGCACCTAACGCCAAGGAAGCGTTATTCCGCTCCATCTTTCACTGGGGCATCAATGCATGGACGGTATACGGCATTATGGCTTTAGCATTAGCGTATTTCGGTTTTCGCTATAAATTGCCATTATCACTACGTTCATGTTTCTATCCTCTGTGGAAGGATAAGATCAATGGCCCACGAGGGCACATTATCGATATCATCGCACTTTGTGTAACTTTATTAGGTATTGTAACCACCTTAGGATTTGGTGCCGCCCAACTAGGTGCGGGCTTTCTATATATTGACGTCATTTCCGCTAACGACTTTCCCGCACAAACGGTCATCATCATCGTCATTATGTCCATTGCCGTTTTATCTGCTGTTACAGGTATTGATAAAGGCGTTAAGCTGCTCAGTGAAATCAATATATCGGTTGCATTAGTCTTAATGCTCTTTGTACTTTGTACAGGTCCTACATTGCTCCTATTAAATTCAACGGTAGAAAACTTTGGATACTATTTATCACATATTTTAGGACAAAGCTTCTATACATCTATCTATACACCAGAAATCCGACCATGGTTCTTCAGCTGGACCATACTATTCTGGGCTTAGTGGTTATCTTGGGCGCCATTTGTGGGCATGTTCATTGCGCGTATTTCAAAAGGTAGGACTATTCGAGAATTCATCTTTGGGGTACTCATTATTCCAACTGTATTTACTATCGTTTGGTTTACTATCTTTGGTAACACTGCAATTTATATCGATGAAACAGTAGCAAACGGTGCACTCGGTGCATTAACCGATAAACCAGAACAACTACTCTTCGCATTTCTTGAATATTTACCATTATCCGGTTTGACTAATCTCCTATCGATTATCGTATTGGCATTATTTTTCATCACATCCGCCGACTCGGGAATTTATGTATTAAATAATATTGCCGCTTATGACAAAGGCACGCCATCACCGAAATGGCAGTGTCCAATGTGGGGCGCCGTAATGGCATTCCTCGCCATCAGCTTGCTCAGCATCGGCGGACTCAACGTACTCCAGTCGGTAACACTCATTCTCGCCTTACCGTTTGCAGCCTTGATGGTTATCATGTGCTACAGCTTATGGCAGGGATTATTGACAGATACGCAATACTTTAACACAAAACTTTCAACCACATCCATCTACTGGGACAGCAAGAACTGGAAGCAAGGTCTTGCCAAAATACTCAATCAAACGCAGTCAGAAGATGTTATCTCCTTTATGAAAACGACAGCACTACCTGCTATGTATCAGCTCAATAAGGAATTGACCGAAGAGTACGGATTAACTACGAGAATTGACAAATATTTCAACAGTAACGACGCCTCTGTAGAGTTAACTATCGAAAAAGAATCAATGCGCAACTTTACCTACGGCATCAAGCTCGTTACGCAAGAGGCATCAGATCATCTCATTGAAGATCCTAACATTCCTCACATTACTGAAAGCACCAACGCAATTCCTATGACATATTTCAGTGACGGGCGCGCCGGATACGATGCGCAGTATATGACACGGGAGGATATCATTACCGATATCATTCGACAGTACGAACGATATCTTACTTTATCGGATGACGTCGGTTATGACATCATGTCTCATGACGCGGAAGAAGCAGCTGAATAGTTTTCATACCACAACCTTAACAAAGTATCATTTTATTTTACAAACTGATACTAACACATATCATGAAGCCCTCAATTTATATAGACCTATGATTATATAGATATATAATCATAGAGCTCATACACATATATCTCTCAAACCAATAATTCCCCATAACAAAAGGGTGCACCTCGCGGGTGCACCCTTTTGTTATTCTGTCGCACAGTATCAATAATGCAACAAGTCTATACAATTATATATAGCCTAACGGCCGCTCCAAAGTAATTAATCTTCAGACATAACCTCTTCTGTAATATCAATGATTTCAGGTGTATTTTTTACAACTTCAATCTTACGGTAACGACTCATGCCTGTACCAGCAGGAATCAACTTACCGATAATTACATTTTCTTTCAAGCCCAACAATGGATCGATTTTACCCTTGATAGCAGCGTCGGTAAGAACACGTGTTGTTTCTTGGAAGGACGCAGCGGACAAGAAGGAGTCCGTTGCCAAAGCGGCTTTCGTAATACCCAATAGCGTGCGTTTGCCTGTAGCATTTTCACGACCATTGAGGGTAAGACGACGGTTTTCTTCGTCAAAGGTATTAACGTCCACCATATCCCCTGGAAGCATATCCGCATCGCCAGCTGTTTCAATTTTAACTTTATGAAGCATTTGACGAACGATAACTTCGATATGTTTATCGTTAATTTCTACACCTTGGGATTTGTATACTTTTTGTACTTCGTATACGAGGTAACGTTGAGTTGCTTCAGTACCCATGACGCGCATGATGTCATGAGGGTTGATAGAACCTTCTGTCAAACGAGCGCCCAAGGATACCACGTCACCGTCTTTAACGATAATGCGGGAACCATAAGGAATGAGGTAATCGAGTTCAATACCATCTTCACCAGTGATAAAGATAGTGTTCGTACCTTTCTTACCTTCATTAGGCACAACGCGAACAGTACCTTCGTTTTCGGCGATGATAGCGTTACGTTTTGGTTTACGAGCTTCGAACAATTCTTCAACACGTGGCAAACCTTGTGTAATATCGTCACCTGCGACACCACCAGTATGGAATGTACGCATTGTCAACTGAGTACCCGGTTCACCGATGGATTGTGCTGCAATGATACCTACCGCTTCACCAACTTGAACTTGGTTGCCAGTTCCTAGATCTCGACCATAACACTTGCGACATACACCATATGGGCTACGACAAGTCAATACGGAACGGATTTTTACTGTTTCATAATGTTTTACAACTTCATCAGCTAACGCCTCTGTGATTTCACCATTAAGAGGAACGATGACTTCGCCAGTTTCCTTGTTAACTAATTCTTCTGCTGCAATACGACCTACGATACGGTCTTTTAATGGCTCGATAACACCAGTGCCTTCAACAATAGCTTCCACTTCAATACCATGGATTTCATTGTTCCGCACTTGTACTTCTTTTACATCGGAGTTAAGGATAGCTTCGATGCCTTCTTCAGTAAGACGTGTATCAGCTGGGAAGATTTCTACCCCTTCGCTGTCAACAATTGCTTGTACAGTATCCTTGTTCAACATATTTTGAACCATAGTTTCTTTCAATGTTGCACGGATGCTATCGTCGCTTTCACCAAGAATAATTTTTTGAACCAAGTTAGTATGGTTAATATCGCTATCAGAGCCCAAATGTGCACCGCGCAATGCGATAGATGTAACACCGGCTTCAGCAATATCTGCCAAGCATTGTTCATCCAAGATAGTTTCAGCTGGTACAACAAGTTCCCCTGTTTCAGTATTCACAACATCTTTATCTAAAACGCGACCAATGAGCTTATCTTTAAGCAATTCTAATGCTTGACGTGGGGATGTAGCCAAGCGAGCACGTTCACGAACGAGATCGATACCTACAACGTCACAATCGTCCTCACGAACGATTACGTCTTGAGATACGTCAACGAGACGACGTGTCAAGTAACCAGAGTCAGCTGTACGAAGCGCTGTATCGGCCAAACCTTTACGAGCGCCATGAGAGGATGTAAAGTAATCCAATACAGTCAAACCTTCTTTAAAGTTTGCTTTGATTGGTAAGTCGATGATACGACCAGATGGATCGGCCATCAAACCACGCATACCAGCAAGCTGACGAATCTGTTGTTTATTACCACGGGCACCAGAGATAGCCATCATGTAAACAGGGTTGAAGCCATCTTTGTCACACGCCATGTTATCCATCATCGCATCGGTAACATCTTCTGTTGCCTTTGTCCATAATTGGATAGTTTTACGGTAACGTTCTTCTTCTGTGATAAGGCCACGACGGTACATACGAGATACTTTTTCTACCTCTTGTTCCGCTGTATCTAACAAACTAGTTTTAACTTCTGGTACTTTAATATCAGCAATGGCTACAGTCATACCTGCGCGACGTGCGAAGGAGTAACCTAAGGACTTGATGCGGTCCAATAATTCTGCTGTTTTTTCATTACCAAACAATTGGAAACATTGATCAACCAATTTACCAACTGTTTTCTTATCCATAACCTTACCTAAAGAGTAAGTGCCATCTTCACGTTTCTCGTATTGCCACAATTCTGGGAATAAAGCATTGTTGAAGATCAAGCGACCTGCTGTTGTTTCTACACGGCCATGATCAGGTAAACGGATATAAAGAATATCTTGCAAACCAATGATATGAGACTCATAGGCAAGCATAACTTCATCATAGGTAGCAAATGTTTTTGCTTTATCACGAGTATCTTCGCGTACAACTGTTAGGTAGTATGTACCTAAGATCATATCTTGAGAAGGTACTGCTACCGGCTTACCATCCTTAGTGGACAAAATATTATGGCTAGAAAGCATCAATGTACGAGCTTCCGCTTGTGCTTCTACGGACAATGGTAAGTGACACGCCATTTGGTCACCGTCAAAGTCGGCATTGAAGGCTGTACATACTAATGGATGCAATTTGATAGCACGACCTTCCCAAAGGATTGGTTCGAAGGCTTGAATACCAAGTCTATGCAATGTAGGGGCACGGTTCAAGAGAACTGGATGTTCTTTTATTACCTCTTCTAAGGATTCCCATACGCCAGGGCCGATTCTTTCGACTTGGCGTTTAGCAGCCTTGATGTTGGATGCTTGACCACGTTCTACCAAGCGTTTCATAACGAACGGTTTGAACAATTCCAATGCCATTTCTTTTGGTAAACCACATTGGTGCATTTTAAGTTCAGGACCTACTACGATTACGGAACGACCGGAGTAGTCAACACGTTTACCGAGCAAGTTTTGACGGAAACGACCTTGTTTACCTTTAAGCATGTCGGACAAGGATTTCAATGGGCGGTTACCAGGACCTGTAACAGGACGACCGCGACGGCCATTATCAATCAATGCATCAACCGCTTCTTGAAGCATGCGTTTTTCGTTGCGCACGATGATATCAGGAGCACCCAAGTCGAGTAAACGTTTTAAACGGTTGTTACGGTTGATAACACGACGGTATAAATCGTTGAGGTCAGATGTAGCAAAACGGCCACCATCTAATTGGACCATAGGACGCAATTCAGGTGGGATTACAGGAACGATGTCCATAATCATCCATTCTGGACGGTTCCCAGATTGACGGAATGCTTCTACTACTTCCAAACGACGAACTGCACGGATTTTACGTTGACCACTAGCAGTGTTCAACTCTTCGCGCAATTCGGCATTCAATGCTTCAAGATCAAGTTCTGATAAGAGAGCTTTTACCGCTTCAGCACCCATGTCGATACATGCGAAGAGAACCTCTTCAGCAGCGCCTAACTCATAGCGTTCTTCGCGAGTTAATTCTTCGTATTCCTTATCAGCTTCTGGTATTGTTGCATCATCACGAAGAGCCGCATTATAGCGTTCTTTGCGTTGTGCTTCACGAACAATAGCTAAACGTTCATTACGTTGAGCCACTGTTTCGATTACGACGGATTTACCACCGATAGTATAACCGTCTTCATTAAATTGAGCTTCGTATTCGCGGAATTCTTGCTCGGACAACAATTGACGTTTTGTCAATGGTGTACCAGCTGGATCTACTACGATGTAGGAAGCAAAGTATAATACGCGTTCCAAAGAACGTGGTGATATGTCAAGGATAAGACCCATACGGGATGGGATTCCTTTGAAGTACCAAATGTGAGATACAGGAGTAGCCAATTGAATATGGCCCATACGTTCACGACGTACTTTCGCACGAGTAACCTCTACACCACATTTGTCGCAGACTACGCCTTTATGGCGGATGCGTTTATATTTGCCGCAGTGACATTCCCAGTCCTTTGTTGGTCCAAAAATGCGTTCACAGAATAGACCATCACGTTCTGGCTTCAACGTACGGTAGTTAATTGTTTCAGGTTTCTTAACTTCCCCATGAGACCAGGATAAAATCTGCTCTGGAGAGGCTAAACCGATTCGCATGGAATCGAATTCATTTACGTCTAGCACTACTATCGCTCCCTTCCTTATAGATAGTTTTAGTCTTCATCGTTAGAGGAGTCGCCCATTGGGTACGCCAATTGGCTAAGGATATCATCTTCACCGCCATTATCAGCTGGTAATTCTTCCTCTTCCTCTACTTCTGGTTCTACTACAGTTACTTCATCAGTTTCTACAGAACTGCCTTCCATAACTTCTTCAATACCAGTTTCTACCACCTCATCTTCGTCCTCAAGTTCTTTCATAACAACTTCTTCTTGATCTTCATTCAAGATTTTTACATCAAGACCGATACTTTGAAGTTCTTTAAGCAATACCTTGAAGGACTCAGGTACACCTGGTTCAGGGATGTTTTCGCCTTTAACGATTTTTTCGTATGCTTTCACACGACCAACAACGTCGTCAGACTTAACAGTTAATAGCTCTTGAAGGGTATAGGCTGCGCCATATGCTTCTAGAGCCCAAACTTCCATTTCCCCGAAACGTTGGCCACCGAACTGAGCTTTACCGCCCAAAGGTTGTTGTGTAACAAGGGAGTACGGACCTGTAGAACGAGCATGGATTTTATCATCAACCAAATGATGGAGTTTAAGCATGTAAACGTAACCAACAGTAACGCGATTATCCATCGGTTCACCAGTACGACCATCATATAGCACGGTTTTACCATCATCAGGACGACCTGCAATCGCCAATGTTTCGAATACATCTTTTTCGTGAGCACCATCAAATACAGGTGTAGCAATATGAATACCTGCTACATCTGGTTTTGGCATGCCATATTTGTCAAAATCATAGCCAAGGCTTTCCAACTCTTTGCGAATTTCAACGCGTTTTTCTTCAGCAGAGTGAATGTTGTTAAGAGTATTCTTGACTTTGCTAATTGCCTCTAATTCTTCTACAAGCGCAGGATCCATTTCAGGAGCCTCTTCTTCAGAATCAAAGAATTCTACATGAAGTGCATTGTATTTAGCTTCAATAGCTTTAAGCTCTTGGTAACGAGCTTCGCCACCCATAGCATCCAATTTCTTTTGCGCTGCTGCTTCTACATGTTTTAAAATTTTAGTTTTCAAAGCAATGATTTGCTCATTTTCTTCGAAATGATTTACCGTAACATCTTCCGCAACTTTCGCTTCCAATACCTCAATTTGAGCATAAAGATCGCGGATTGCATCGATTTGTTCCCAGTAAGATGCATCAGTACGGGCTTCTTTCAACACGTTTTGAATGTGAAGGTCCGTAGCTTTGATTTTCATACCTAAGCCTTGAACAGCCCACCCCAAGTGAGTTTCAAGAACCTGACCGATGTTCATACGAGAAGGTACGCCCAATGGGTTCAATACGATTTGTACTGGAGTACCATCTGGAAGGAATGGCATATCTTCTTTTCTCATAACGCGAGAAACGACACCTTTGTTACCATGACGGCCCGCCATTTTATCGCCTTCATGAATCTTACGTTTTTGAGCGATATATACGCGAACAAGTTTATTTACGCCTGGTTGTAATTCGTCGCCATTTTCACGGGTGAAGACTTTTACATCTACGACTTTACCAGATTCGCCATGAGGCACGCGCAAGGAAGTATCACGAACTTCACGTTCTTTGTCACCAAAAATAGCACGCAACAAACGTTCTTCTGGAGTAAGCTCAGTTTCACCTTTTGGTGTAGCTTTACCTACAAGGATATCGCCAGGATGTACTTCTGCACCAATGCAGATAATACCATCTTCGTCTAAGTTTTTAAGTGTGTCGTCACCTGTATTAGGCAACTCGCGCGTAATTTCTTCAGCACCTAATTTAGTATCACGAGCATCACATTCGTATTCTTCAATATGAATAGATGTATAGATATCTTCTTTGCAGAGTTCTTCACTAAGCAAGATAGCATCTTCGTAATTATAACCTTCCCAAGGCATGAACGCTACAAGAACGTTATAACCTAATGCCAATTCGCCGCCATCTGTAGCAGGACCATCAGCCAATACTTGGCCTTTTACAACATGGTCCCCACGATTGACGATTGGTTTTTGGTTAAAGCACGTAGATTGGTTAGAACGAAGGAATTTATTCAAATGGTATGTATCAACACGACCATCGCTATCGCGAAGAACGTGGATTTCATTACCCCAACAACGTACAACTTTACCTGCTTCACGCGCCAATACGCAAACACCAGAGTCAGTAGCTGCTGTATATTCCATACCTGTACCAACAAGTGGTGCTTGAGCACGCAAAAGTGGTACCGCTTGACGTTGCATGTTCGCACCCATCAAGGCACGGTTAGCATCGTCATTTTCAAGGAATGGAATCATAGCTGTACCAATAGATACAACTTCTTTTGGACTAACGTCCATATAGTCAACCTTATCCGGTGTAACTTCTAATACATCATGACCACGACGACAAGCTACGTGTTCAGTTGTGAAGTACCCCTCTGCATCAAGTGGAGAGTTCGCTTGGGCAATTGTCATGCCTTCTTCTTCATCAGCTGTCATGTATACTACGCTGTCAGATACGCGCACTTTAACAACCTTGTCAGCATCCTTGCCTTTACCATACACTTTTTCTACTTTACGGTATGGTGCTTCGATGAAGCCAAATTCGTTTACCTTTGCATAGTTGGACAAGGAGTTAATCAAGCCAATGTTTGGACCTTCTGGAGTTTC
>CAMUQE010000074.1 GCA_947096075.1 Veillonella parvula
CGTAAAATTCATTAAGAATTCATCGTAAATTTATATTATGTTAGTATCTTTATGTGTAAGTTCTTATACTTTCACTAGAATCTATGTATAGAATTTGTTAAAATATAAGTATCTATAGGAGGCTTATTATGAAAAAGAAGATTATTACAGCTGTTCTAGGGATTTGTTTAACTACAACTGCATTTGGTGGCATCTTGACAACTCAAGCTGGTGGACTTAGTAGCATTCTTGGTGGTGCAGCTAAAATTGGTGGTATCGGCATTGTTGTTAATAAATTTGGTCCACAAATTGACTCTTTCCTAAATAAATTATTGAAACAAAATAACTTGAGTACTGAATATACAACTAAAGTAGTTCCTATTATCAGTATTGGTACAAAAGGTTATATCGGTGCGGCTCAAGTTACTGGGCCTGCTTCTAGCATTGAAGAAGTTAAAGCTGTTGCTCAAGTAGAAGGTAGCTTTAATGGTATGGTTCGTGTAAAAGGATTAGTTCCTGTTAATAGCACAAACCCAGTTGGTGCATCTCGTGTTCAAGGCGTAGGTGTATCTGCGATTATTGATTTGAAAATTTAATGGCCACTGAGCATATAAATTGATAGACTCAGGGAATAAGCACGGTCTTAGGCCCGTGCTTATTCTGTTGTATAACAGTTATACATTAGATACATTGTGGAGGAATTTATGAAGAAACAAGTACTTACACTTTTAATGGCATCCCTAATTTCAGGCACTGCATTTGCCGCTCCTGGTACAGTAACTGAAAAAACAAATGTTTTAGAAACTACTGTATATGGAGCCGTACAAGATGGTGCTGTTGTGGATCGCATTAATCAACTTGATGAAACCGTGTATGGTACTGGTTTCAATGGTAATTCCGCAACATTGAGTAAACGTGTTGATTCCCTCTACAATTCTGTAGAAGGCAGTGGTACTAATATTTCTTTGCGCGAAGAAATGGATGCATTGGAATATACATATCAAAATAGCATTAATGCAGGATCTCTTGTAGACCGTGTAGAAAAGATGGAACGTAGCGTTAATGGTCGCATTGGTAGCGGTTCCTTACAAAAACGTATTATCTCTTTGAAGACAAAGGTATATGGTAGCAATGTGGCTCTTACTAACCAAGTAGGTACATTGTCTGGTAATCAAGTGTTCAAAGTGACTCTAAATGAAGCGGTTTCTTCTAAAACTAGTCATGAAGGTGACACTGTATCCTTTACAGTTGCAGAAAATGTAATGGATGGCAATGTCTTATTAGTACCTGCGGGCACTGTAGGTTCCGGAACAATTACTTCTTTGAAAAAGGCTCGTTCCTTTGGTCGTAATGGTGCGTTAGATATTACATTTGATACAATCCCAGCTATTGATGGTACAGAATTTACTGCTGTACAAGGTAAAGAGGCTAAGGATAAAACTCGTAGTGAAGTTAAAGCAGCAGGTGCATCTGTGGCGGGCGCAGTTCTACTCGGTCCTGTTGGACTTGTAGGAGGCGCTTTTATCAAAGGTAAAAATATTGAGTATCCAGCTGGTGCTACTGTATATGTACAACCTCAAGATTCCGTAACAATTCAAGGTCTTGTTATTGGTGGCGATGGTTTAGCTCATAGTGATAATGAATTAGCTGATGCTGTAACTATATCTAATACAACCGGTGAGTCTGAAGAATATGTAGAAAATAATGGTGTTGATGAAAATGCAACTGTAGCTGATGATACTACAGCGGTTGAGGAGCCAGAAGAACCTGTAGAAAATGTTTCTCAACCTATCGTTGTTGTAAAGCGTAATCAATAATTAACAAATTCTTAAAGTAATAGGAGTTCTAGTAACCATGAGGAAACGTAAAGTACAATGGCTGGCAGCGGCATGTGTTGTTTGTTTAGCACAACCTGTATTTGCCGCTACTGAGTCAACTATTGTATATCAAGATACATTGGATAGCGTAGGTCAATCCTATGCAGGAGAAATTTTTAAAGCATCTACACCTGAATATAGTAATATCCGTGTTGTACGTCGTGGTGAAAAAGCGAAATCTGCTACTCCTGCTGAACAGTTGCCTACACGTATCGATGCTAATAAAATGTCTTATACTGGCTCTACAGGTGATGTATATGCTCAAGGCGATGTTGTGGTGTCTCATGGTAATCAAACTTTGATGGCTCCCCGTATTGAAGGTAATACTAAAACTACAGAGTATCGTACTGTTGGAGGCTATCGCTATTTGGAAGATGGCGGTAAAACAAAAGATATTACAGGCCAAAATATGACGTATCGCACTAGCGATCGTCACTTTGAGGCGGACCAAGCCATGGGATGGAGCGACCCCTATTATGTAAAGGGCAATAATGCCACTTTTGATGGACAAATAGGCCATATGGAAAAGGGCATGGTAACTACAAAACATGCAATGGCATTTGTTCATACTCCAGATTATCGTGTGGAAGGTCAAGATATTAAGGTATATCCTGGTGATAGAGTCGTTATTAAAAAACCATCCTTCTATATTAAAAACTTTAAAATATTATCCTTGCCATCTTATACGACTTCATTGCGTCATGATAAAGAAGGCAAATTTAGTATTTTTTCCTTAATACCAAAGCCTACGTATAATAACGATGATGGTATTGGCTTACATGGTAGTACAGAATATCCTATCGGTAAAAACGGTGAAGCTTATATTGACTATCGTTGGTATTCTAAATCTGGTTTTAAACCACAGGTGGGATATCGTCATTATTTACCTTGGGGGACTGCTTCTATTGGTTATAGTAAGGAATCTAATGAGTATAATGATAAAACGGTGTGGGTTGAAAAAATCGGTGAAGTTCGTTTAGATACTCATACATATCATATAGGTAAATCTCCAATTACTGTACGTGGTGGTGTTAATGCTGGTTATTGGAAAGAGGACTCTGTAAAAGGTTCTCATAAGGAATATTATGCAGAAGTTTCTCATGATCCAATCAAGCTTGGCAAAAATGCTGATTTACGTTTCTTAGGTGGTTACCAACGTGACTACTATGGTTATGATGGTACAATTCGTAGCATGCCTTATTGGGGAGCTAGATTCAAATCCAAAGTTGGCAATCGCGCTAATGTATGGGTTAGCTATAATCAACGAAATATCTCCTACAATAATTCACCATATCGTTTTGACACGACAGAGCTTCCTAAGGAACTCATTTATGGTGGCTCTTACAAATTAACTCGTCTTGATGACATTTCTGTAAGTGTTAAAAATAATTTGATGAGTGGTGATATTGATTCTGTTTATTACACATGGCATCGTGATTTACACTCCTTCGACATGTACTTAACATATAAAGATGGACATAAAAATAAAAATGATCAATGGAAAATTAAATTTGTAGGTAAAGACTTTTAGTTAGGAGAATGCTATGCAACGCATTAGAAAAGCTGTAATTCCAGCAGCTGGTTTTGGTACACGTTTCTTACCAGCTACCAAGGCACAACCCAAAGAAATGCTTCCTATTGTCGATACACCTGCTATCCAATATATTGTGAAAGAAGCGTTAGATTCTGGTATTGAAGAAATTCTAATTATTACAGGGCGTAATAAACGTGCTATTGAGGACCATTTTGATAGTAGTGTTGAATTAGAATTGTTATTACAAAGTCAAGGCAAAAATAAACCATTGGCTATGATTAAGGATTTGGCGGACATTAAAGTTCATTTTATTCGTCAAAAAGCACCTCGTGGACTTGGTGATGCTGTATTGTGTGCAAAAGCATTTATTGGTGATGAGCCATTTGCAGTATTACTTGGTGATGATATTGTTTACAATCCAGAAAATCCATGCTTAAAACAGTTGATTGATTGCTATAATGAGCATCCTGGTATTATTTTAGGTGCTCAATTTGTACCGGAAGATAAAGTTAGCTCTTATGGTATCGTATCTGGCGAAGCATTGGCTGATAATTTATATCGCGTTGATAACTTGGTGGAAAAACCTAAGAAAGAGGATGCTCCATCTCGACTCGCTGTATTAGGTCGTTATATTTTGACACCAGATATTTTCAATATTTTAGCAGCTACTAAACCTGGTGTAGGTAATGAAGTTCAATTAACTGATGCACTAGCAGCCTCTAAAACTGACACATATGCATTAGCTTATGAAGGCATTCGCTACGATACAGGTGATAAATTAGGCTATTTAAAAGCTACTGTTGAGTATGCATTGCGCAATGAAGAATTGGGAGAAAGCTTTAAAGCTTACCTAAAAGAATTAGATCTAAGATAGACAATCTATAAGATTTTATATGAAAGAGCCTATGATTTATGTCATAGGCTCTTTTTATTTGACTTATAATCTTTTATTTGTTAACAAATAGATATTGCTTTTGTTGACGAATGAAATAATGTTGATTATAATCAATTTATTGAATAAATAAAGGAATGTGATTATATGAGAACATTATTTAAAGCATTATGTAATAATGATTTAGAATTACCAAGGCATAGTGTAATTAAACATATGCATTATGATTCTGCTGGTAGTGATGAACCTATGTGTAACATTGTGTCTCAAGTTGCTAAAACCACGACTATTGGTATTATGGATCGCTCAGGCTTCTTGATGGTTGATTTACGACCAGTGCCGAAACAATTCAGCATTCGCGCTACAATACATCAAGAGGAAAGCAGTGGTGCTATATCGTTTTCTAAGGAAGATATAGTACGATTTGTAAACGATATTAATGATACGAATCCAATCCATCGAGAAAATCCTTATGTCGTACCTGGCTGTATGATTCTGGAAACCTTGTGGAATTATTGGAATATTAGTAAATCTGCTCTGCAAATGGCGATTTACTTTCATGCACCTGTCATTGCAGAGGATAAGGTGACTCTAGTGGAAGTTTCAGAGGATGCTCATGTAGAAGGCTACGTTGGTGACACATTGGCTTTTTCTGCTACGTTTTTGGGTGAAAATTAAGATTCATCAGCTTTGAAAAAAAGATGTATTAGTTAGAGGTAATTATGGAAGCAAGACGTTTAACAAAAATGGCTTTATTAACGGCCTTATTATGTATTTCAGCATATATTTCTTTTCCATTGCCATTTAGCCCTGCTATGGTAACGGCGTTGACTTTGGTAGCCACATTAACCGGCTTATTGTTACAGCCTAAAGATGTACTTATCGTATTTATCATTTATATTTTGCTTGGTGCAGTAGGCTTGCCAGTATTTGTTGGTGGTACGGCTGGTCTTGGTAAGTTGTTGGGGCCAACAGGGGGCTTTATTTTTTCTTGGCCAGTAGCTTATACCTTACTTAGTGTATTTAAAGGTTCTAAGAAGAGCTTTTTATCCTATGCTTGGCGCTCTATTGTGATTACGATTCCTGTAGTATACCTTTTTGGTGTAGCAGGCTTTATGATGGTTACAAAGACAGAACTTTGGGCGGCATTGCCTGTAGTCATGTTCCCATTTATTCCAGGGGATATCGTAAAATGTCTAGTTGCTTCTTGGTTAGCAACTAAAATTAAAATTTAGAATACAATAAAAGTGGCATTCCTCGGGATGCCTCTTTTTTGCTTTTAATAGAAGGAGTTTATATGTCAGTATATATTCATTGTGGGCTTCGAAGTCCCATCGGCGTTTTAAATGGACAATATAAACATATGAGACCAGAGATGCTAGGGGCTAAAGTAATTGATGCATTAATCAATCGCCATAGTATTTCACAGGTAGATGGACTATTTTGTGGTAATGCAGTTGGTACCGGTGGCAATATAGGACGGCTTATGGGGCTAATGTGTAATTTACCAAATTCTGTGCCTGCTATCACCGTAGATATGCAATGTGCCTCGGCATTAATGAGTATTGAGTTGGCGTATACACATATTGCGTCAGGTGTTATGGATGCTGTCATTGCGGGTGGTATTGAAAGTTCTTCGTTACAGCCAGAGCGGGTGTATGCATTAGGGGATGATCGAAAAGGAACCTATAAGGTAGCTCAGTTTACCCCTCAAGATCAATCGCCTTTAGCTATGCTTGAAGGGGCTGAGTGGACTATTTATAAACACAATGTAACAAAGGAAGATTTATATCCGCATATTATTGGCAGTCATCAAAGAGCATCAGCAGCGTTAGATAACTCATATTTACAGTCATATATTATGCCTATTACTATAGATGGTAAAAGATGTATAGATGAATGTATTCGACCTACGATGAACGAGAAACTCTTGTCTAGGATGAAGCCTTTGTTGGGAGCTGACTCTATTACAAATGCAGGCAATGCGTGTTTAACTCATGATGGAGCGGCCTTTGTATATTTATCTAATAAAAAAGGGCCTTTTAAAATTCATAGCGTTAAACCTTGGGCAGGAAATCCCCAGTTTAGTCCAGAGGGCGCCCTTGAAAGTACAGAAGGCATTTTAAAACGTACAGGTTTAACTATGGATGATATTGATGTAGTGGAATGGAATGAAGCCTTTGCCATTATTGATGTTCTTTTTGATAAGGCTTATCCTAATTATACTGGGAAATATAACATGTTTGGTGGAGCTTTAGCTTATGGGCATCCCTATGGTTGCTCTGGTGCCATATTAGTGCTTCACTGTATGGCTGCTTTAGAATCTTGTGGTGGTCGCTATGGTTTATGTGCTATTGCTGGTGCAGGGGGCACAGGTACGGCTTTAATTATGGAACGCATGTAATATGACAATTATTGAACGCTTACAACAGCATAAAGATTTAGAGCCCCATAAAATGGCTTTAATCGTAGATGACATACAATATACATATGGTGAACTATATGATGCTATTCTATCGGTCGGTATTAATAATACAAATCGCATTGTAAATCTTACTCAGTCTAAAAAGACATTAAATACTAAGATTCTTTTAATTCAGGAACTGTCGTTTGTTGAACAACTTACACAGTGGCTTGGGGCATTACATAAAGGTAATATTCCTATGGTATGTCACAATGAGATGGATACAGCTTATGTAGATGAGCTAGCTCGTGTTATAGCCTATGAAGGTGTACCGCCATTAGCTGATTTTGGGGTACTTACATCGGGGACTACGGGACAACCAAAACCTTTGTGGAGACGAGAAATGTCTTGGCGCGATTTTTTTGATATTCAAAATGATATTTTTCATATAAACAAAGATACTAAAATCTTTTTACAGGGAAGCTTTAGTTTCACAGGCGTTAGTAATATGGTCATTGCTGTTTTATGGGCAGGTGGGACTGTGGTTACAACGAGTTCATTGCGTCCTAGTAGATGGATACAGCTTATAGAAGAATATCATGTAGACCATATATATGCATTACCAACAAAACTACGATTATTGGTACGGCACTGTAAAAGTAAATTATCATTCATTAAATACATCATTGCAGGATCTCAAGTTCTGGATCGACAATTGATGGAACAGTTACAACATATATGCCCTGATATGCAGTTTATCTTGTATTATGGTGCATCAGAGCTTAACTATATAACGTATTGCACCGGTAAAGAATGGCTAGCGCGAGAAGGTACGGTGGGGAGACCATTTCCAACCGTGAAAATTGCAGAGAATGATAATATTATTTATGTGACAACAAACTATCGTATTGAAGGGATTCCTGATACATATACTGTAAACGATTGTGGATACATTGATAGTGATGGTTATCTTATGTTTAATGGGAGAGTAGGCGAAGTAATCAATAAAGGGGGATATAAAATTTTTATCTCTGAGATGGAATCGTATTTACAATCCTTACAAGGAGTTTCCGAGGTTGCTATTATCGATATTGCTGATGAGATACGAGGGGAAGACTACGTAGTTTATATGGTGCTAGATAGCGAGGTTAGATTGAGTGAAGTTACAGAACTTATTCATAATAAAAGGCCTTCTGTGGAGTGGCCAAAAGATATAATAGAAGTTCCTATGTTCCCCCTTACGGAATGCTCAAAAGTTGATAAACGAAAGTTAAAAGAGTGGTATAATAAAAAGTAAACATTTTAGTATTACAAGGAGGCATCATGCAGATAAATAAGGCTGCGCTAGAGATTTTCGACTTTACATCCTCTTTAGCTGTATACTCTGAACATGAATTAAAGGTTGGCGATCAAGCTATACAAGATTATATTGCAAATCATGTAGCAAAGGCTTTCAAAGATCCAGGTGCTAGAACCGGAACCTTACATGATGCGAGTCCCGTAGGCAAACAATTAGTAGACTATAAAAATGGAGTGCTTAAGTTTATTGATTTATGTAAGAATTTAGGTGAAAGTTTGTTTACATACATGAAACAAGCTACTGATTCCGTTGTTATCGATACCATAATATGTGAAGCCGTTACGGATACGTCTTATGTTTGTATTCTTCTGTGTCAAGCTCATGATGCTTTTACCCATCAATTATTCAGTGAAGATGATGGGACATTGGCTACAGAACTCGTTTCTCATAAGGCAGTATTACCAATGCCGTCACAAAAATTACGGGCCTTTGCATCTATTAATCTCAATGATTTTAGTGTTCGTATTTTTGAACCTAAAGGTGAATTTGATGGTGAAGTATCCTATATTTTAGCAGATAAGGTCTTGCAATTAGGGACTAATCAATCCTCGCGAGATACAGTGAGAAAGGTAAAGGCTATTGTAGATAAGGTGGCTCAAGCGCACGAGTCTGATGGTGTCATTGAATTGACAACTACAAAATCTATGATTGCTAAAAACGCCGAAGTGTCAGATACAGTTGATCCTGTTCGTATTGTAGAAGAGGTATTTAAAGAGAAGCCTATTCAACAAGAGGCGGCAAAGAAGGAATTAGCTGATGCGGATATGATGCGTCCATTGCCAGTAAATCGTGAGTTCGCCACAAAAATTGGTGAACATCACAAGATTAAAACAGATACGGGCATCGAAATTTCATTTCCTGTGGAATATATGAAGAATCGCGAATTTATTGAAATTAAGACTAATAATGATGGAACATTGCGAATAGAATTGAAGAATATCAATAAAATTGTAAATAAATAAAACGAGTTTGTGTTGTATCAATCTATAATGATTCATTATATATAGAAAAATATTATATGTTGATTAGCTTTATTTGTTACGCTAATA
>CAMUQE010000075.1 GCA_947096075.1 Veillonella parvula
TACGTGGCAAAAAAGACGTATGGATACGATAATTATAAGGAATAGATGAAAATGGTTGACTTGAACATGTATTAATATTTATAATTAGCGATTAAACGATGAATAAGGCTGTAAAATGTATTAAAAATAGATGTTTTGAGATAAATCCATATATTCTCTAGACGTTGCAGCTGCGGCTGGTATAATAGCAAGTATAGTATTCATTATATGGGGAGTTCGTTATGTCAGGATCGAATCAGTTAATCAATTTTGCTACATCTTCGGAACTTATTGCTAATGGGGAAGGGCGTAATGTATTATCTGCTATTGAAGATGGATTACGCAATTGTGATGAGTTTTTAATATCAGTAGCATTTATTACTCCAGAAGGTTTGTTGACGTTAAAGCCAATCCTAAAGGAATTAGAGGATCGTGGTGTTCATGGTCGTGTGTTAACGACGGATTATCTTGGTTTTAATAGTCCACAAGTTTTGGAAGATTTAGGAAATTTAAATAATATTGAGTTAAAAGTGTATTGCACTACACAAGGTAGTGATCATGGATTCCATACAAAAGGCTACATTTTTAGAAAAGATGAATCTTATCAGATTATAGTTGGTAGTTCTAATTTAACTATTAATGCGTTAAAGAAAAATCGTGAATGGAATACTAGATCTGAAGCTCATTGCAGTGATACCTATGCTAGAGAAATCACGGAAGAATTTGACTTGTATTGGAATTCAAAATTTTCTATTCCTTATGAAGATTTTATTCCTTGGTATAAACCAAGATGGGTGCGTCCAGAGCGAACTTCACAAAGGACTGTAGCAGAGCAATTTAGAAAAATAGATTTGCTTCAACTGGAACCTAATAGTATGCAACAACAGTTTATTGCTAACTTCAATGAACTAAGAGCTAATAATGCTAAAAGAGGTCTTTTGATCTCTGCTACGGGTACCGGCAAAACCTATGCGGCGGCTTTTGCTATGAGAGAAATGAGGCCTAAAAGAATATTATTTTTAGTACATCGTGAACAAATTGCAAAACAAGCGATCGCTAGTTTTGAGCGGATTTATAATGATCCATCTATTACATTTGGTTTAGTTTCTGGGAATGCTAAATACTATAATGCGACTCATGTATTCTCTACAATGCAAATGATGGGCCGTAATGATGTAATGAAACAGTATGATCCAAAGGAGTTTGACTGTATTATCATTGACGAAGTGCATCGCGCAGGTTCAGATAGCTATCAACGCATTATTGAATACTTTGAGCCTCAGTTTTTATTGGGAATAACGGCTAGCCCGGAACGGACAGATGGATATGATTTATATGAATTATTTGACCATAATATTATTTACGAAATTCGATTACAACAGGCTTTAGAAGAAGATTTACTATGTCCATTTCATTATTTTGGCATTAGTGATTTGTGGGTGGATACTCAAGAAGATATTTCTGATATGGAGGTATCCTTTTCAAACTTGTCTACAAAAGAGCGGGTAGATAAAATTATAGAAAAGATTCGCTATTTTGGACATAGTGGTAGTCGTGTAAAGGGGCTAGTATTCTGTAGCAATCGAGTTGAGGCAAAAGCGTTGTCTGATGCTTTTAACGAGCGTGGTGTTTATCGCACTGTATGTTTAACTGGTGAAGATAGTCAAGAAACTAGGGAAATAGCAATTGCTCGATTAACGGGAACTGGTGATTATCAGGGATGTTCAGACCTGCAATTGGATTATATCTTTACAGTAGATATCTTTAATGAAGGTGTTGATATTCCAGAAATTAATCAAGTTATTATGCTACGTCAAACTGAAAGTCCGATAATCTTTATTCAACAACTCGGACGTGGTCTTCGTAAATTTGAAGATAAAGAATATGTAGTTATCTTGGATTTTATTGGGAATTATACTAATAACTTTATGATTCCATTAGCCTTATCAGGTGATAGGAGCTATAACAAAGATACATTGCGTCGTTATGTACAAGCTGGTAATCGTATTATTCCAGGTACCTCAACTGTACATTTTGATAAAATTGCAAAACAACGCATTTATGAATCTATTGATACAGCAAGATTTTCCGATATGAAATTAATTAAAGAAGCTTATTTCAATTTACGCTTCAAATTAGGTCGTATTCCTAAAATTTCTGATTTTGCCGATCATGGTTCGATTGATGTTAGTAGAATTTTTAGTAAATTTAAGTCCTATCATCATTTCTTGATAAAGATTAAGGATAAGGACTATGATATATCCTTTACACCTGTTCAGGAGAGAATGCTACATTTTATATCTCAGAAATTAACGACAGGTATACGTGCTAGAGAACTTCTATTATTGCAGGCGTTACTAGATGGTCGTGACGATATCATTAACTATGTATCTGAAGAGCTTTATAATAATTACAATGTAGATTTATCTGAATATGGACGAATTAATCTTATCAATATGATGACAAATCGATTTGGCGTTCAAGTAGCACAAAAGACTTTTGCAGATAGTGAGTTTATTGAGTTCTCTAATGGTAAGTATGGTATATCCCAAATTTTTAAACAGGCTTTAGAAGATAATAATTTTAAAGAACAAGTTCAAGAACTTGTTACATATGGCTTCAAGCAGTTTAATGAAAGGTATAAAGATAATATTTATGGTAATACGCCATTTGCTTTATATGAAAAATATACATATGAACAAGTTTGCCAATTATTAGAGTGGCCTCAAAACGAAGTTCCACTTAATATTGGGGGCTATAAATTCCATAAGGAAACAAAGACTTATCCCGTATTTATCAATTATCATAAATCAGATGATATTCAAGATACAATTAAATACGAGGATAGATTTGAAAATCCAGGATTACTTAAGGCCATTTCTAAAAATAAACGATCCTTTGCCTCTGATGATGTACAAACTGCTTTTAATGCTGATACATTAGGAGTTGCTATGCATTTATTTGTAAGAAAAAATAAAGATGATGAAGAGTCTAAAGAGTTTTACTATTTAGGACCGATTCATTCCACTGGTCAAGAAAATGCTAAAGAAATTTCTATGGCCAATGGTACTGTAGCGGTAGAATTAGAATATGTGCTTGAAGTACCTGTAAGGGATGATATTTATGATTATATTGTTAATGGATAAGGATATATATGAGTGGGCAACGAAAACATATTGAAGTGGTAGCAGCTATCATAAAAAAAGGTGATACAATATTGGCTACTCAGCGTGGTTATGGTGATTTAAAAGATGGTTGGGAGTTTCCTGGCGGAAAAATTGAACCTGGTGAAGCTTATGATGCAGCATTAATACGTGAAATTAAAGAAGAACTGGATGTAGATATAGTTGTGAATGAACATGTTATAACCATTGACTATAAAGGGTATGAAAAGTTTGATCTTACTATGCATTGTTATTTATGCTCGTTGGTAAATGATTCTAATATTACCTTAGTAGAACATGAAGCTGCAAAATGGTTATCTAAAGATAGTTTATATTCTGTGGATTGGTTACCTGCCGATATTGATGCCGTAGATGCCATATACAAACGCTTGTAAGTTAAATATTAAATTACGTATAAGTCCCTATCTTAGATAGGGGCTTTTTCATGTTTATCTAGTTTTAATATTACGCAAATAAATAACTTTTACTGTGCCAAAATAAATTGTATATCCCGTTGTACTCGTATATAATAATATTATCAGATTTGTATTTTTCGATATAATCAAAGAAAGGAGTACAACATGTCAAATTTTATCACTCCTAAAGAATTATTAGCTTGTTTCGATGAGGTCATCATTTTAGACGCTCGAGGGTATCAAGATTATAAAAAGGGCCATATTAAGGGTTCTTATGCGGTAGATTTAGATAAGGATTTAACAGGTCCTTTGGGCGAGCATGGTGGTCGTCATCCGTTGCCAGATATGGAACGATTGGCTCATACCTTTGAGTCTTATGGCATTACTCGCAACTCCAAGGTTGTAGTATATGATTCTTGGCTATTTTTATCAGGCCGTCTTTGGTGGACGTTACGCTACATGGGCTTAACTGATGTACGGGTGTTGTCTGGTGGTGTTGAACGTTGGGTTAGAGAGGGCCATCTTTTAACTAAAGAGCCTACTCCATTACCTGCTGAGCCATCTATCTTTAACTATGAGTTGCAAACGCATATGGTTATGAGCCGTGATGAGGTTCTCAAGGCTAGTGAAAGCGGAGATCATGTTATCATTGATGCTCGTGCGCCATTCCGCTATGATGGATCTCAAGTAGATACGATGGATGGCATGACAGGCCATATCCCTGGCGCTGTTAATCACTTTTATGAAAGCGGTTATACCGTAGATGGTCCTAAGTCTTTGAAAGACTTAGAGGCTGAGTATTACAACGAAATTTACCAAAATCGACCAGTTGTAACGTACTGTGGCTCTGGTGTAACGGCTTGTAATGCGTTGTTAACCATGAGTGAAGTAGGCCTTGAGTCTGCTTTATATGTTGGTAGTTCTAGTGACTGGGTAACCTATGAAGGCTTCCCACTTAATACTGGCGTAGAAACATTAAACTAACATAGGAGGGCAAATGAATCTTTTAAAACAATTATTAACGGTCGTTGCCTTTGGTTATATGTGTTATCATATCTATACCTTTGGACCAGGTATGTTTAATGTAACAGTATTGGTGATTCTTATCTTGTCGACGGTGGCTAATTATTTCCGTGAAAAACGTGAAAGCGATCTTAAGGCCAACGAAAACGCTCGTAAGGCTCGTGCTGAAGCAAGACATGCTAAGAAACATAAAAAGCAGTAATATCGCTAACATATAATCTTTAGATTAGCTTACATTAAGCAAAAACTTTGCTTATATTTTATGTGAAAGAGACTTTCACCAAGTTAAATACGGTGAATACTATTAGATTGATGCGAATTATCGCAAAGGAGTAAGAATTGAAATTAATTTCTTGGAATGTAAACGGCCTCCGCGCCGCTGTAACAAAGGGATTTATGGAATCCTTTAACGAATTAGATGCTGATATTTTTTGCTTGCAAGAAACTAAATTGCAACCTGACCAAATTTCTTTGGAGTTGCCAGGTTATGAGCAATATTGGAATAGCGCTGTGAAAAAGGGTTATAGTGGTACTGCCGTATTCACGCGCGTTAAGCCTTTGTCGGTAACTAACGGTATCGGCATTGAAGAGCATGATCAAGAGGGCCGTGTTATCACTGCTGAATACGATAATTTCTATTTAGTATGCTGCTACACACCTAATAGCCAACGAGAATTAGCACGCCTTGACTATCGTATGACTTGGGAAGATGCGTTCCGTAACTATTTGCTTGAATTAGATAAGAAGAAACCAGTGATTCTTTGCGGTGATTTGAACGTAGCTCATCAGGAAATAGACCTTAAGAACCCTAAGACAAATCGTAAAAATGCGGGCTTTTCCGATGAAGAACGCGCTAAAATGACTGAGCTCTTAGGTGCAGGCTTTACAGATACATTCCGCCATCTCTATCCGGATGCGATTGAAGAATACAGCTGGTGGTCCTATATGGGGAAAGCTCGTGAACGAAATACAGGATGGAGAATTGACTATTTCATCACATCTAAACGTCTTGACGATAAAATCCAAGAAGCTAAGATTCACCAACAAATCTTTGGCTCTGATCACTGTCCAGTAGAATTGGTTATTGATCTATAAAATTTCAGCGAATGTAAACGCACAGCCTCATCTACGGATGAGGCTGTTGTAATAGCGTTAGGACTTTTACTATCGAAATACATATATTGTTGAAATATATATCTATGTTTGTATTCTTTATTTTCGAGATATTTTGAAAACTCTTATTCAGAATAAGGAGATAATATGGCTCAAAAACAAAAGGCCATCGTTCTATTTAGCGGTGGTGTAGACAGTACTACTTGTTTGGCCCTCGCCATTGAAAGATTTGGTAAAGATAATGTAGTGCCCTTATCGATTCAATATGGTCAAAAACATAGTAAAGAATTAGAAGCTGCTATAGCTATTTTAGAATACTATGGTATGGAGGGTAAAACGATGGATGTTACCAAGCTATTTGCCTTCAGTAACTGCTCCTTGTTAGTACAATCTAGTGAAGACATTCCGCAAGGTTCCTACGAAGAACAACAAGATGCAGAAGGGGAAAGTACGGTGAGTACTTATGTACCGTTTAGAAATGGTCTATTCCTATCTGCGGCAGCATCCTTGGCTTTATCTCTAGACTGTGGCTATATCTATTACGGTGCCCATAGCGATGATGCGGCGGGCAATGCATACCCTGACTGTACAGAACACTTCTACAAATCTATGAGCGACGCCATCTTTGAAGGATCCGGTAAAGAATGCTCCTTAGAAGCACCTTTTATTAACTCCAACAAAGCTGACATCGTAAAAGAAGGCCTACGCCTCGGCGTACCATACCACCTCACATGGTCCTGCTACGAAGGCGGAGACAAACCATGCGGACACTGCGGTACCTGTATCGACAGAGCCAAAGCCTTCCACGTAAATGGAGTCGAAGACCCAGCACTATAACTCCCATAAACTGGCTTAGACAAGTTGTGGGCAGGCTATAAGATAATATAGTGTAGATAAATAATACATAGAAGTATAGTGCTTTAAAGTGGCCTTTTGAGTCACTACATAACTGTAATGTTGATTTGCTAAATTTGAAGTGGAAGAAAATACCTTTTCAAAGAGCGACTTTGGCAGGTCGAGGCCCTAGGCCGATGACCGGTTTGCCAGTGGAGCGATGAGGAAAGGGATTTTCTGACACCCCGTCCTTGCAAACATTGCACCGATAGTAGTTACTATCACAGGCCGCTTTAATCTACCCGTGACTTGTAAATATTGGAAATATATGATATTATAAGCGCACAACTAAATAAGACAGTTTGAAACCATCCTGTCTCTAAACAAAACTACGGAAATTCATAAGCATTTATAGCATGGTAGTTTTGCCATGCTTTTTTTATTTTGAGGAGGTGAGTGTTATGATTTCTACACGCAAATTGACTATTTCTGCCATGGTTGTGGCATTGTACATCGTTGTATTGTATGTAACGCAAAGTGTTTCCTTCGGGGCTTATCAAATTCGTATAGCAACATCATTGTATGCACTTGCTTATGCCTTTCCGTTCTTGGTGATTCCCATGGGGATTGGCAACCTCATTTCTAACTTCCTATTCGGTGGTCTTGGCATCCTCGATATGATGGGAGGCTTTGGTGTGGGCGTATTGACGACTGGCATCATCGTAGGAATGCGCAAGCTTGGCCTCAGCGCTTGGTGGGTCATGCTTCCAATCGTATTTGTGCCAGCACTATGTGTACCAATGTGGCTCAGTCCATTACTTGGTATTCCGTACTGGCCATTAGTGTTGAATCTTATGGTAGGTCAAACCATTCCAGCGATTCTTGGTTCTGTATTGGTGAAAGCCTTGATCAGTCGTCCTAGCATGGCTGCCTTATTAGGTGCTTTCAAATAAAATCAGTAATAAGTAGTTTACTAATAAAACTAAGTAAGTAATTGAACATCTTTCGATTTTTCAACTACGACTTATAGGTAAATAAAAAGGTTTATAGGTAAATAAAAAGGCGTAAGCTCAAATCGAGCTTACGCCTTTTTTATGGCTAAAATGTATGGAGGTATAGGAGTTTAGCAGTTATAGCCACGCCATCTAGTTTCAACTACGAGGCGTTCAAGAGCAACCATGTACGCTGCTTGACGAGGAGGTACATTGTATTTATGTTGCATTTCCCAAACAGCTTCGAAGCTATTTTGCATATTCTTAGTTAATCTTTCATTAACTTCTTCTTCAGTCCAGTAGAAGCTTGCTTTATTTTGTACCCATTCATAGTAGGATACAACTACGCCGCCACCGTTAGCAAGAACGTCAGGGATGATGTCGATGCCTTTTTCATAGAAGTATTTATCCGCATCATTAGTAGTAGGGCCATTAGCGCCTTCTAAGATGATCTTAGCTTGGATATTTTCCATGTTGTCTTTGTTTAATTGGTTTTCAAGGGCTGCCATGTATAATACATCAACTGGTTGAGCCAATAATTCTTGAGGTCCAATTGTAGTCATGCCTAGTTCGCTGTAACCTTCGAGGGAACGACCATGGGAGTTAGCATATTCGTATGCTTTTTCAACATCGAGACCGTTAGGATTGTAGATGTTAACGCTTACGTCGCCGATAGCCACAACTTTTGCACCTGCTTGTGCAATGAGACGAGCACCTACGGAACCTACGTTACCAAAGCCTTGAACTGCAACAGTAAGGTTTTTGATATCCAAGTTTTTCTTAGCGAGGTAGCTTTGCAATGCGATGAGGCAACCGCGACCAGTTGCTTCATTACGGCCTAAGGAACCGCCTACTTCGATTGGTTTGCCTGTAACGATACCTGGGCTCCATTCACCTTTTAATGTGCTGTATTCGTCAGCAATCCAGCTCATGATTTGAGCATTCGTATTTACGTCTGGTGCAGGAACGTCTGTATTAACACCGATGATAGGTGCAATACGGCGTACGAAGTTACGAGTTAAACGTTCTAATTCACGAGGGTTTAAAGTTTTTGGATCGACTTTGATGCCGCCTTTGCCACCGCCATAAGGGATGTTAGCTATAGCATTTTTAATAGTCATCCACGCTGCTAGTGCACGTACTTCGTTTTCGTCAGAATCAGGATGGAAGCGAAGACCGCCTTTAGCACTACCACGCAATGTGGAATGTTGGCAACGATAACCTTCGTATACACGAACTTCACCATTGTCGAGTTGAAGAGGAACCGCTACTTTTAGTTCCCGTTCTGGGTGACGTAACACTTCGTATTCACTACGAGTATAGCCGAGCTTTTCAGCTGCTACGTCTAATGTGTTTAACATGTTTTCATATGGGTTATAACCGCTCATAATTACCTCCTGGATATAGAGTAAATTAATAGTTTAATTAATGCTAATTTTATCGCATACTTAAGTATTCGACATTGTAAACAGAATACCCTTTATATTTTCATAAATATATTCTATAGTTTTTGTCCTTTGAAAGTTGTGAAAATATAGATAATTACTATGATTTTTATCACAGTACAATCT
>CAMUQE010000076.1 GCA_947096075.1 Veillonella parvula
CTGATAGCTGATAGCTGATAGCTGATAGCTGATAGCTGATAGCTGATAGCTGATACTTTCATAAAACATATAATGTATATAAAGAGGTGCATGATGAGCAATACAAACGAATTAACTGTAGATGTGCGCGGTAGCTTATGTCCAAAACCTGTTATCGAGACCAAGAAGGTAAGCGATTCGAATCAAAGTGCCATTATTACAACTATTGTAGATAATGAAGTGAGTCGCGATAATGTAGCGAAGTTTGGTAAGTCTCGAGGCTATGGTGTGGAAGTTCGCCAAGATGGCAAGGATTTCTATCTTACACTGACACCTAATGCGAATCCGGTAAATGAAGTTAGTTGTGAGCCCTTGAACTATGGTAATCGCGTCGTTTTGATGACAAAGGATTACCTTGGTGAAGGTAGTGAAGAGTTAGGTCGCAATCTAATGAAAACGTTCTGGGGGTGCATGCTTGAAGCGGATGTAAAACCATCAAAAATTTATTTCATCAACAGCAGTGTTAAGATGGTTGTAAATGATTCGGTTCATTTAGAAAATATTAAAAAACTAGCTGATCTTGGTGTTGAGATTGCAGCGTGTGGTATTTGTCTTGATTTCTATGGGGTAAAAGAAGAGCTTGGCGTAGGTAGTATTACTAATATGTATGTAATTACAGACTCTATTTTAGGGGATAATATTGTTAAACTATAATTTTTAGCGTTATAGTGTTTAATTTGTCGACTCCGATGAGTGTTTATATTTCTTAGCTTCAAACTGGCATATAAAAAATCCAAGCTTAGTAGGTATTAGAGGAGGTGAGGCGTTGGAAAATAAAAAATTACTTATAGTCTTTACATCCTATTATTTTGGGGATAAGGCAGACAAAGTATTAACAGAATTAGATGTGCCTCATCAATTGATGGCTACACCTCCGGAGCTTTATGATATGTGTGGTTTATCTATAGAAATAGAGCCGAGTATTGTTGATCAAGTTAAGGTCATTTTGAAAGAGCATAAAATTAGTACATCTGGCTTATTTTGGTATGAAAAAGGTGAGCTAGCAGTGCCTTATAAAGCCTAGACAATGTCTAGGCTTTTTGGTTTTAGTGTTAATCTTCATATAATTTGAACGGTGAGTATGGTACTATAAGAATATGATATTTTTTATCAATTATGGAGGTACATATGAGTAAGTATGAAATAGATAATATAAAATTAACAGCCCCTAAATTTGATCGAAAAGATTTAGAGTATGCTATGACCTATCGTTATGCATGTAAGAAATTTGATAGTACTAAAAAGATTAGTGATGAAGACTGGAATGCTATCTTACAGGCAGCGCGTTTGTCTCCAACATCCTTAGGCTTTGAGGCATATCAGTTATTAGTCGTTCAAAACCCAGAGATTCGTGAAAAGATGAAAGCTCATGGTTGGGGTATTTTAGCTGGTCTAGAAGCAAGTCATTTGGTAGTGTTCTTAACACGTAAAAAGGTAGATTTAGAATTTGATTCTCCTTATGTACGCTATATTCAAGAAGAGGTTAAACAATTGCCTGCTGAAGTAGATGCTATCTATAAAGAAAAATATGCTCAATTTACTACTGAAGACTATAAAACCTTTGAGTCTGATCGTGCTGCTTTTGATTGGTCCTCCAAACAAGCATATATCGTTATGGCGAATATGATGACTATGGCTGCCTATGAAGGTCTTGACTCCTGTGCGTTAGAAGGCTTCAATCAAGATAAGATGACAGCCCTCTTAGGCGATGAATTAGGTCTCTTTGATACGAAGCACTTTGGTGTTGCTGTGATGGCCGCCTTTGGCTATCGCGATGAAGAGCCACATCGAAATAAAACACGCCGTACAATGGATGAAATTGTTACCGTAGTTTAATCAATTGTGACTTTTATAACTACATCGAATTTCTTCATTTAATCTTTAGAAATGAATGGTATATTATAAATATACAGATTATTTATAATATTTATAAAGCCCATATAATTTGGTAGGATATTATAAATATATTGATTAAATAGGAAGGAGTGATCGTATGTTATGGTCAATTATCGTTGGTGGTTTTATCGGTTTTCTAGCAGGTGCTATCACTAACAAAGGTGGTGCAATGGGTATCATTGCCAATGTTGTTGCTGGCTTAATTGGTTCGTCGGTAGGTCAAGCAATATTTGGTACATGGGGACCAAGTCTTGCTGGTATGGCATTAATTCCTTCTGTTTTAGGTGCAGTAATTGTTGTTGCTGTTGTTTCGTTTTTCTTCGGAAAGAAATGATAGCAATTTCTTTGTAAAAATATAGCTAAATAGCTAAAAGGATTTTACATGAAAGGATCCATAATAATGGCATTAGACGATAAATTAAACCAAGCTAAAGGTGCATTAAAAGAAAATGCAGGTAAATTAACTGGTGACAAAAAATTGGAAGCAGAAGGTGTTGTAGAAAATACAGCTGCAAAAGTTAAAGACGTTGCACATGATGTTGCTGAAGATCTCAAAAAAACAGCTGAAGATGTTAAAGATGCTGTAGATGGTGCGATTAGTGGCGTCAAAAATGTTTTCCATAAAGACGATAAATAATTTTAAATAACAGGCTATCATTAGCAATAAAAAACCAGTAAATCATTGGATTTACTGGTTTTTGTTATATAAATTTGTTTATACGTTGAAACGGAAGTGTGTTACATCGCCGTCTTTCATAACGTACTCTTTACCTTCAAGGCGTACAAGGCCTTTTTCTTTAGCCGCGTTTTGGCTACCACAAGCTTGTAAGTCATCGAAGGATACGATTTCGGCACGGATAAAGCCTTTTTCGATATCGGAGTGGATTTTACCAGCCGCTTGCGGAGCTTTTGTACCGTTTACGATTGTCCAGGCACGAGCTTCCATTTCACCAGCTGTGAAGTAGTTAATGAGACCTAACAGAGCATAGCTTGCTTTAATCAGTTTAGTTAAGCCAGATTCTTCAAGACCGAGATCTTCGAGGAATGCAGCGGATTCTTCGTCGGATAATTCAGCAATCTCAGACTCGATGCGAGCAGAAACTACAACAATGCCAGCACCTTCATTTTTAGCGTACTCTTCAACGCGTTTTACGTGTTCGTTAGCGGAGTAATCAGCCACTTCGTCTTCAGATACGTTAGCTACAAATAGGGATGGTTTAGCAGTGAGCAAAGTTAATTCTTTGATCATTTCTAATTCGTCTTCGTTAAGACCTTGTGCTCGAACTGGTTTAGCTTCGCCAAGACCTTCGATGATGCGCTCTAACAATGGCAATTCCGCACGAGCGTCTTTGTCGCCGGATTTAGCGATTTTCTCGATACGTTGTTTGCGTTTTTCTACAGACTCAAGGTCAGCCAAGCAAAGTTCCGTGTTGATGATTTCGATATCTCGAATTGGATCGATAGAACCAGCAACATGAGTGATGTTAGGGTCCTCGAAACAGCGAATAACTTGGGCAATCGCATCTACTTGGCGGATGTGGCTAAGAAATTTATTACCTAAACCTTCACCTTTAGAAGCGCCTTCAACGAGGCCTGCAATATCGACAAAGCGCATAGCAGCAGGGAGAATGCGTTTGGAACCAAACATTTCAGCCAACACGGCTAAACGATTATCTGGAACATCTACGACACCTACATTTGGTTCGATTGTACAGAATGGATAGTTGGCAGCTTCAGCGCCCGCTTTTGTAATGGCGTTGAATAATGTACTTTTACCAACATTTGGAAGGCCTACGATGCCTACTTCTAAATTTGTGCTCATGGTACCACCTTTTATTAACTAATTGATTTCGTTCTTTGTGAAAGTTTCCGTAGAAACTCTATCAAATAAATATTATATCATATAGGAGCAATACTATTGTACTAAAAAGTGACACTGTTAAGTGCATAGAGATTGGTAGTATCACTAATAAAAAAATCCTACACGGTTGTGTAGGATTTTATATTTTTCTTATAGAGAATGTGCTCTTAAGTCCGCAGCGGATTGTGTAGAAATCCAAGCAGGTGGAATGTCGAATACTGTGTAGCAACCTGTGCCGCCGTGTTTAGCAAGGCGGTAGATGCCACGTGCGTAAGCAACGAGGGCAGAACCTGTGAATTCAGGGTTGGAGTCAAGTTTCAAGGAGTACTCAATAACGTGACGTGTGCCATCTGTGCTTTCACCAGAGCGAAGAACGAAACCACCGTGCGGAATGCCTTTGTGGTCGCGATCAAGTTCTTCTTGGGAAATGAAGTGAACGATAGTTTCATAACCTATGAAGTAGTTTTCCATAGTTTTGATTTCGTTTTCAATTTTAGCTTTATCCGCATCAGGAGCAGCTACTACGTAGCACTCACGAAGGTGACCTTTGTAGCCATCAACGTCTGGAGTTTGACCATTGCGAATTTCTTCTAAGTATTGTTCTTTAGGACAAGTGTATTGACGTGCGTCAACTACGCCTTCAAGACGACGGATTGCATCAGAGTGACCTTGGGATACGCCACGGCCCCAGAATGTGTAGGACTTGCCTTTTGGTAAGATCGCTTCTGCGAAAACACGTTGTAAGGAGAACATACCTGGATCCCAACCGCAAGAAATCAATGTAGCCGTTTTAGCTTCTTTCGCCACTTTGTCTACATTAGCGAAGTGTTCAGGGATACGTGCATGTGTATCGAAGGAATCAATACAGTTGAAGTACTTAGTTACCATTGGTGTTTGTTCGATAAGATCTGTTGCAGAACCGCCACAAAGAACCATAACATCGATTTTACCTTTAAAGTTAGGAATATCTTCCATCGTGTAAGTAGGTACACCAGATACAGTTTCTAGACCTTTACGGCGAGAGAAAACGCCAACGAGCTCCATATCAGGTTGTAGCTGAACGGATGCTTCTACGCCACGAGCCAAATTGCCGTAGCCAACGATACCAATACGAATATTCATATTAGCCTCCTATATAGATTGAAATATTCAATAATTAACATACTTATTATAGCATACATTCATGGTTTTTAATAATTTTCTATAGAATTTATTGAGTTTGTGTAGAAAAATAATTAATCTTCAAATTTAAATAGTAATTTGTGAACAACTATATCGATACATAGCGTGTTGTTATAGGGGGAAAATAAAAAATCATATGAGTAAAATTTGACACGTATACCCCCGGACTAGATACAATTAAACTAGTTACGTTTATAGTTTAATTGTTAGAGGAGCTAAAAAATGAGAAGAAAAGTAAATACCGCCGTTATTGCTGCATTGATCATAACAGGTGCTAGTGCTTTTACCATGGTATCTGCCACGACAGTTGAAAGTCATACAGATGGTAAATCTATCGGTCTTAACTTGTGGGGTGAAAAGAGACATTATACAGATGATTTAACTGTTAATGTATCTGGTCTCGGTGTGAATGGTACAAAATACCATAATAATGTAACTGGTATTTATGCCCTTGAAGGTAGCCAAGTAGAAATTGATAAAAATGTAACTGTGAAAGTTACAAATCCTGCACCGGCAGAAAGTGGAGAGAAACGTAGACCTGATTTGGCACATTATTACATGAGCGGTATCTATGCTGGTTATGGTGGTGATGTAGGGTATGGAACTTTTGATGATACTCGTGTTACTGTAAAGGGTAATGGAAATGTTGACGTTGTTGGCGTTGGTTTGCAAGTGAATAAAGATGGGTATCTCCGTATTCTAGGTGGTGCTGATGTAAAAACATATCCATTAGATACATCTGATACATACTCCGCTGTTTCGGAAGAAGGTTTTCTGTATGTAAACACAGGCATGGACGGTTTACAACCAGGTACGAATGATGTGAAGATGTATGGTAATGTGGGCTTCCTTGATAAAAACTATGGTATTGATATCAACCCACATAAACATGGATCCCATATCTCTTTAGGTTTAACGACTCCTAACTCTAAATTGGTAGGTGGCGTGCTTAACGAATTTGATGAAAGCAACAACAATCCTTATCATGGTGGTTTACGATTGTACTTACAAAATAGTGCTACTTGGCGCAATGAATGGTTAGGTGCTGAACGCGTATATCCTACGCAAGGTCGCCCAAATAATGCAAACTATTTGTACACAGGTAGTCGTGTAGAACATTTTATCGGTGGTAAGGATGCAAGTAGTCAAGGGATCATTCAACCTGTAGATGCACGACCTATTACCATTAATAATTATGCTGGTTATGCAGCTATCGATTACGAAAAAGGAGCTCCTGCGACTGCACAAGGCAAAGGCGAAGTCGTTATCAATCATGCTGATAAGGGTTCTTCTGTGACTATGCGCAGTTCTACAGATGCACTTAAAGGCTATGTAAATGTAGAAAATCCACGAGGCACTTTGCATCAGTTGGCTAATAAATTAACATACACTAGCTTTACTAAGGGTGAACGTAATTTAGATGTAAATGTTGAAGTTGATACAGGCCTTATTAGTCCGACAATTTCTACTAAGCTTGGTACAGATAGTTTCGATGTTGACGGTAAGGCTAGTGTTACGGATAAAGCGGTCGTGACAACTCGTGAAAGCGAAGTTGTATCTGGTGCTAAGAGTGCGTTAGTCTCTTCTGTGATGCAAATGAAAGCCGATACGAATGATTTACAACGCCGTCTTGGTGATGTACGCCTTAACTCTGATAAACATGGTGAATGGGGTAAATACATTGGTGGTAAATCTAAAATTACAGATGATGCCTATGTAAGTCAAACATACAATATGGCTCAAGTAGGTTACGATACATTACACGGTGATTGGACCGTTGGTGGTGCATTGTTATATGGTACAAGTAATAGTGATTATACGCTAGGTTCTGGCTCCGGTAAGACTGCTGGTTTAGCGTTATACGGTGCTAAACAATTTAATGATGGTCGTTATTTAGATGTGATTGGTAAAATGAGTCGCTTGAAAAATGACTTCACCGTACGCAATAGCCTAGGTACAACATTGAGCGGTGATTACCGTAATACGGGGGCATCCTTGAGTGTAGAATACGGTAAACGAATCAAGAAAGACAATGGTTTCTACATCGATCCTAACGCAGAATTGACGTTTAGTCGCTTGTCTGGTGTAAGCTTCGATGCTCGTACAAATACGGGCGGTACAGTACACATTAACTCTGATGCGGTAAATTCTGTTATTGGTCGTATCGGTGTAGGCATTGGCAAGGAAAGTAAGAACAGCAATATTTTCCTTAAAGCAGCATTAGCTCATGAATTCTCTAGTAAAATGAAATCTACTTATAGCATGGCCGGTGAGCCAACTACAGGTAGTGAAGTGAACTTGAAAGATACATGGCTTGATCTTGAGCTAGGGGGCTCGTGGAGCGTACGTCCAAATACATATTTATATGGTACTTTCACTAAAAACTTTGGTGCTACCGTAGATAATTCCTATCGCATTGATGCAGGGATTCGTCATAACTTTTAATTGATGGTAAACATAGCGGAGTCAAATAATATAGGGATATTATTTGTTAGTTACTATAGGATTACCAGAATTAAACAAATTTATATGTAAGGGTATATAAAAAGACCGATTACATTCCTATTAAAGGATAGTAATCGGTCTTTTTGTTTTATATAGGTATAGAACTATTTTAAATAAGGTTTTACTTTAAATTAGGTATTCTAAATTAGATGTAATTTAAATATAGATTAATTTAGAATTCTAATGTTTTGATTCTTTCAACGGCGCGAATTGTATTTTCACGACTGCCAAAAGCAGTTAAACGAAGGTAACCCTCGCCGTGAGGACCAAAGCCGGAGCCTGGTGTAGATACGATTTGAACTTGCTTGAGCAAGATATTGAAAAAATCCCAGCTAGTCATGTTGCCAGGTGTTTTAAGCCAAATGTATGGAGCGTCAACGCCACCATATACAGTAAGGCCGATAGCTTCAAGACCTTCTTTGATGATGCGAGCATTTTCTTTGTAGTAAGCAATGTTAGCCTGTATTTGCTCACGGCCTTCGTTGGAATACACTGCTTCAGCACCACGTTGAATGATGTAAGGAACACCATTGAATTTAGTACACTGACGACGATTCCACATAGGGTTAAGAGGTTGGCGTTCGCCAGATTTAGTTTTGGCGGTTACTTCTTTAGGGATTATTGTATAAGCACAACGGGTACCTGTGAAACCAGCAGTTTTGGAGAAGGAGCGGAACTCGATAGCTATTTCACGAGCACCTTCGATTTCATAGATGGATTTTACAGTGTCTTCTGTGCTGATGAAAGCTTCATAAGCAGAGTCGAACATCAAAATTGCGTCGTTGTCTTTACACCATGTTACCCATTCCACTAGACGAGTACGACTCAATACAGTGCCAGTTGGATTGTTAGGGGAGCAAAGATATACAATATCTACTCTTTCAGAAGGAAATTCTGGAGAGAAATTATTTTCTGCATCGGTAGGGAGGTATACAACCTTTTGGAAGATACCATCTACAGATTTGCCAGTACGACCACCCATAACATTGGAGTCTAGATATACGGGGTACACTGGATCTGTAATAGCGATGATATTATCTTCGCTGAATAATTCTTGAATGTTGCCAACATCAGACTTCGCACCGTCAGATACGAATACTTCGTCAATTGCAATGTCCACGCCTAATGGTTTGTAATCACCATCAACGATTGCTTGGCGTAAGAAGTCATAACCTTGTTCAGGGCCGTAACCGCGGAATGTTTCTGCTTTGCCCATTTCTTGAACTGCTTTACCCATTGCATCGATAATTGCTGGTGCAAGTGGTAATGTAACATCGCCAATACCAAGACGAATAATATCTGCATCTGGATGAGCAGCTTGGTACTCATTTACCTTTTTTGCGATATTAGCAAATAGATAAGAACCTTGAAGATTTAAGTAGTTTTCATTGATATTAGCCATGGGGACTCCTTTCTGTAAGTAACTCTCTTTTATATAGTAAAGGATAAAAGGAAATATTGCAATAACTTTCTATAGAATATTGAAAGTTTTAGATTGTATTAATTATTTTATAAGGACATTATTA
>CAMUQE010000077.1 GCA_947096075.1 Veillonella parvula
ACTTTAATCATTTGCAATGTAAATTCAGCCTCTCTTCTATTAATAATTACATCATTTGGATGTGCTAACGAATGCCTATTTCTTATGTCATTTATAGAAGAAATTACACCCGATCCACTTCTAATTATTGTTTTTACTAATTCTGCAACTTCAGTTGGCGTAATATTATCTTTAAGTATTCCATGAAGTTTACTATATAATTGACTAAGTGACTCTGACTGTACATAATCAACACAAAAATCATCTAATTTACTTCGTAAAAAACCATGAAATGCTGTATGAATTCTATCAAAGGCAGAATCATATTGACCATTATTCATAAAAGTTTCCGCATCAGATATTGCACATTTAATGACATCTGTATTTGCAATATCACTAAAATCAATAACTTCATTTTCTTCTGGTAAATAACCTATTACTAAATCAGTTAACTTTTGGTCCTTTTCTGAATATATTTTTCTAGCTGCATCTAAAATTTCTTCTCTCATATCGTCCAAAATACTCTCTTTATCCATGGGGCAACGTATATGTAAAATTGTTTTATATGTATTCCAGGCAACCTGTGAAAAAATATCTGTGCGTTCAAGGCTGACTTCACACTTAGGTAATAAATCTACTACATCTTTCAATGAAGTCCTAAATGAATTCCTGCATTTATAACTTTGCTTTTCTAAAACTTTAAGCAACATTGTTTTAAACTTTTTATCAGTCATATTTCCCTCCAATGAAAAAATCTTAAAACTATTAACCTACCTTATATAAGTTCTAAAAAGCCTCCCACCAAATTGATGAGAGGCTTTTATGCACACTTTAAATCCAAAACTCTCCCCTTCAAACCTATTCTTTTACCTTTCAGTTGAATTCAGAATTACTCAAAAAGTACAGTTGATGAATTTAAAATCAATATTTACTTATTATTCCCACTCAATTGTTGCAGGTGGTTTAGATGTAATATCGTACACGATACGGTTAATGTGTTGTACTTCGTTTACGATACGACGGGAGATTGTGTCCAATACGTCGTAAGGGATCCGCGCCCAGTCAGCAGTCATGAAGTCTGTTGTTGTTACGCCACGCAAGGCCAATGTGTAATCGTATGTACGGAAGTCACCCATAACGCCTACGGTACGTGTAGATGTTAATACTGCAAAGTATTGGTTGATGCTGCGATCAAGGCCAGCTTTTGCAATTTCGTCACGGAAGATATAGTCCGCATCACGCAAGATGTCGAGTTTATCTTTCGTGATTTCACCCATTACGCGGATCGCAAGACCAGGACCTGGGAATGGTTGACGCCACACGAGGTAATCAGCCAAGCCTAATTCTGAACCAAGTTCACGCACTTCGTCTTTGAAGAGATTACGCAATGGTTCGATAAGACCTTTGAAGTCTACCACTGCAGGCAAGCCGCCTACGTTGTGGTGAGATTTAATAACTTCCGCTTCGCCAGTACCGGACTCGATAACGTCAGGGTAAATAGTACCTTGCGCTAAGAAGTCAACGGAACCGATTTTACGGCCTTCATCTTCGAATACGCGGATGAATTCTTCACCAATAGCTTTACGTTTAGCTTCTGGATCTTCAAGACCAGCCAATTTATCTAAGAAACGTTTTTCTGCATCTACGCGGATAAAATGCATGCCGGAATCTTTGAAAGCTGCTTCTACTTCGTCGCCTTCGTTTTTACGCATTAAACCATGGTCAACGAAGATACAAGTCAATTGGTCACCTACAGCTTTAGAGATAAGTGCTGCTGCAACGGAGCTATCTACACCGCCAGACAATGCCAATAATACTTTCCCATCGCCTACAGTGTTACGGATGTCTTCAATAGCAGTTTTTGCATAGTTTGCCATTGTCCATGTGCCTGTGAAACCACATACTTCGTACAAGAAGTTGTGAAGCATTTCTTTGCCATGTTCAGTGTGTAACACTTCTGCATGGTATTGCATAGCATATAGTTTGCGTTCTTTATTTTGCATGGATGCAACAGGGCAATCCTTAGTATGTGCTACGATTTCAAAGCCTTCAGGAACTTTTGCTACATAGTCAACGTGGGACATCCAAACAACTTGGTCTTTTTCCAAGCCCTTGAACAATGGAGATGTAGTGTCCACTTTAGTAGGTGTTTTACCAAATTCACGGTTGTCCGCAGATTTAACTTCGCCACCCAATGTATGCGCCATAAATTGCATACCATAGCACATGCCAAGAATAGGAATACCAAGTTCAAAAATCTCTTTCTCAATTTTGGGAGAGTTTTCTTCATACACGCTGTTAGGACCGCCTGTGAAGATGATACCTTGCGGTTTTAATTCCTTAATTTTGTCCAGCGCTTTGTTGTATGGATATACTTCGCAGTATACGTGATTTTCACGAACACGGCGCGCGATCAATTGGTTATATTGACCACCAAAGTCAACAACAATTACAAATTCCTTGTTTTCCATGCCTTCCTCCATATGCATCTATTTGTGAAAGTATATTCACTATTTGTTATGCCCATACATTTCTGTACTGGGGGTGCGTTTTTCTGAGCCAAACGCTAATTTTTCATTACATTTTATTATACCATAGGAAGTATAACGACTCCATATATTCCGTATGTAAATTATAAATAAGAATCCAATGTTCGGATTTTATTTATATAGCTATAATATGTACTTAAATTCAAATCTGAGATACTAGAATACGATTTTAAGATTAGAATACAAATTCAAGATATTAAGATACAGATTTAAAATCCTAACATTTAGTTTAAAAGGCTGAAATACAGTTTTAACGTACAGCTTAGTTTGCTGTTATATTACTCTTTAAGATCCTTAACATCCTTCCATTTATACATTTTCACAGCCCCTACAGGACAAATGGAATAGCAATCGCCACAACCGATACAGCCTTTCCCAATGATAAATCGAGTCTTATCTTCGGTGATGCATTGAACAGGACAATCCTCTGCACAAGCACCACATTTAACGCAAGTATCGTCAATATTAAATTTTAGATTTCCCATTATACATCACCTCCCTATCAGTAAAAGCAAAATTAAGTATATCCACGTAATGATTAAATACTATATCTGCCATGTAACGTTAGGTTATTATAAACACTAAAGTTAAGATTTTTTATTGAGTTCAATATTATATGCAATAGCCGAGTAAATAGCTTTTGCCACGCCTTGATGGTTATTATCTGTCGTTTCGTAGCGGGCTACTTCTTTAATGTTCGGCTTGGCTATTCCCCATCGCTACGCCTGCACCCGCAAAGCGTAGCATAGATAGATCATTTTCGCTATCCCCTAGTGTCATCACTTCATCAGGACTTAAGCCCCAGTGTTTTGCCAAGGCTTCTACGGCTGTGCCCTTTGTAGTGTGAGGCAATACAAACTCTAAATTACCCTCACTAGAGAGCAATACATCATAGAAACGTTCACGGCCTGTACCGTCATGGGATAAACCTTGGTATTCATCTCGTAAGTCTTGCAAGATGCGCTGACGCATCGGCTCGTCACCGTAGAAGATTTGAATTTTCTCAGGTCCTTCGTCTAAGGCTTCCATATGAGCTAACAAATCACATACCATTGTTCGAGTCGCCAAGATAAATGGACGAATATTTGGTCTAAAGAAGAAATTGGATTGCTCAATTTCACATTCAGACATTTTTACCTTTGCTGCTTCATTGCCTTCCACCAATGCATAGTGGTCGTACGTTGCACCTGACAGACGAGTGTCCCCTATACCAGAAATCTGATTTTTTGTATTAGACAGATGATTATCCATTATTCCATGTAACGTCTTTTTATTACTGTCACTTCGTTCACAAGCACACGCCCCTAAGCGTTCAGAGGTAATGCATCTAGATGGCGGATACATCCCAAAGATTTTGTCTTTCACATAGGCCTCTACATATACGCCATAGGTTAATAATTTGCGCAACAAGTGTAGAGCTTGTTCCTTATCAAAATTTACGTGAAATAGACTGCGGTTTTCGTCCTTGTCCATCACATAGGCGCCATTGGTGCACATGAAATAGCGCAAGCAAGGCAGTTTTTCGATGACATCATTCATCTCATTCCAAGCGCGGCCAGATGCAATGGCTACGCGAATGCCGCTTTCACGAGCTGCACGAATCGCCTCAATAGCATCCTCAGGAATCGCTTTCGCATCATTTACCAAGGTACCATCTACATCGGATGCGATAAATCGAATTGGTTTATCACCTACAAGACCAATATAATTTTTTATAGTTAATGTTTCCTTTGAGGACATACAATCTCCCTCATAGTATCTAAAATAGATTTATCAATATCTTGAATTTCAAATGAGTATCCTCATAGTATTTATAATACACTTACACACATCTTGAATTTTAGATGCGTACCTTCATAGTATTCTATGGTTATTCTCATAGTATCTAAGATTATTCCCCTAGAGATCCTGTAAATTCAACTACGATTTCTTCTAAGGTTGTTGGGTTTTCTACGAGTCGTAGTAAAGCGCCACCAATAATATTAGCGCCGTCGATGATAGTTTGTTCAATGGTAGGCTCTAACATGGCAGCAGCAAATTCTTTAGAATGGCACACCTTCGGCTCGCCAGCGAGGCGCAATTTAGGATGGAGTGCTGCACATTGATAGCTTACATTACCAATATCTGAACTACCTCCGAGGGCTGCAGCACCTGGTTTAAAATCGAGGCCCATGTCGGCCATTACCTCTTCGATAAGCTTTGTGCCACGATTATTTTGATTCATATCATCATACGGATTGCCATAAAACTCTACATCCACAGTTGTACCTGTACAAAGGGCCGCCCCTTCAAAGATGTTTTTGATTTGCTCAGATAAGCCATTCAAGTACTCCCGTTCTGTATGACGCACGGTGACCTCTAATTCACCGAAGGCAGGAATCACATTGGATGCGGTACCTCCAGCAATGATCCACGTGCCGATGCGCGTTTCAGGGCGCACTTGTTGGCGCATCATATCTATAGCATGGATAGCGAGTTGCACACCATTTACCGCATTGATGCCATTCCAAGGCTCGCCTGCCGCATGGGCTGGCTTACCGTGATACTTAGCACGGAAGCAATCGAGTGCCAAGAATTGTGAGTTAGGACGCGTTTCCTCGCCGTCAAGATGCACCATGATGGCAAAATCGTATTCTTTGAATACCCCTGCATTGCACATATCTACCTTACACCCCATCGCTTCTTCGTCTGGTGTGCCGATGATATCGATATCCATGTTGAAAGCTACGCCCTCTTCTTGCATTTTATGCAGCGTCAATGCAGCCAACACGCTCATAGAACCACTGGCGGAGTGACCACAGGCATGGCCTACCTCAGGTAGTGCATCATATTCACAAAGTATGGCTAAGCGGCCTTTTGGATATTCTACTTTTACGGCAGACGCCTTGAAAGCGGTCGGCAGATTACAGAATTCATAGGTTACATCCATACCATGTTTTTCGAGAACTTTACCTATGGTTTTGACAGACTCGAACTCTTGACTGGAAATCTCAGGGTTTTTAGCTAATGTATAATTCACCGCAAAAGCATCTGAGGCGAAGCTTTTACAAAGATCTGAAAATGTTTGCGTAAGGGACATAGCGCCTCCAATAGATATAAATAAATTTATATAAATAAATGGATATGAACGGCTTTACCTAAGCCAATTAAGATAAATTAATGCAGTTCGAAAACTAACATAAACAACAGAGATATAATATATCTAAAATCAGTCCAAATGAAAGTCATTTTTAAATATGAAACTCATGTACTCTTAATTATACAATGTTATTGCCTATTGGTGTAAAATTCCGTACAATATAAACAGAAATGTATAAACCATGTATATGGATGTTTGAGGAGGATACTATGTTTAAGTTCAAAAAATTGACAGCCATCGCCCTCGTAGCGGTAGCAGCAATGGGTTTATTGGCTGGTTGTGGCAACGACAAACCTAAAATGACACAACAAGAAGGTGTATTGCGTGTTGGTTCTGAAACTACATTCCCACCGTTCGAATTCACTGAAGGCGACAAATATGTTGGTTTCGACGTTGATTTGTCCGAAGCAATTTCCAAAAAAATCGGCCTAAAAATGGAATTCAAATCCATGGGCTTTGACGCTTTGATTCCAGCTGTTCAATCTGGCGATATCGACATGATTGCTGCAGGTATCAACGCTACTCCTGAACGCGAAAAAGTATTGGACTTCTCCGATGTGTACTTCGACCAAGGCGGTTTCATTACAGTTGTTCGTAAAGATAACACTACCATCCACAACATGGACGAACTAGCAGGCAAAACTGTAGGTGTTCAAATCGGCACAATCCCTGTTGAAATGGCTCAAAAAATCCCTGGTACAACAGTAAAACAAATCGATTCCAACGCTAATATCTTTATGGAATTGAAAGCTGGAACAATCGATGGTGCTATCATCGATAACGCAGTGGCTATGTACTACCTAAAACAAGGTGCTGATCAAGATCTTAAACTCGTAGGCGAACCTACTAAATCCCCAGGCACAGTTCTTGGCGTGAAAAAAGGCAACAAAGCTTTACAAGAAGCTGTTAATAAAGCTCTTAAAGAACTTAAAGAAGACGGTACTTACCAAAAAATCTACGACAAATGGTTTGGCGATTACAACAAAAAATAATATGTATTCCTACGAACTAGGATACATAATAACCCCTCTGAAAGATTTCAATAATCACATAAAATTTGTGACAACAAATCTTCTTCAGAGGGGATTTTTTGCGCTTAAATACAACACATACTGAAGCTTCCGTATTAAATTGTATTAAGTACAGGCATATTAGAAATAAGCTAGTATATTGTGAGAACAGTTAAACGATATCAATATGGTATCAATAGAAGGCATACAGATATACTAGCATTGCCTCTTTTACGGTACCTAGCGTTCGTTATATAATAAATATGTATTCTATCGTATAAAAGGAGGCCTAATGGCACAGTACTTTACGGAACGCCTGCAAAAGGTCTTCCACATGATTTTTACATCGTATAATCAAAAAATGGCTCAAGAAGGCTTACGTCAGTTAGAGCTCATCGTCAATAATCAGCAAGGATCAGTGCAAACTGATCATCGCGCCTTGAGAAACGATATGACCACCCTTCTTGAAAGTGACATAGATAATAAAGAGGATGCACTCCAAATAGCAAAGGATCCAAAGGCTCGTGAATTAGGCGATGCATATGCCCTCTTGGCACGTGTCTATGCAGGGCCTCGCTTTACCTGGGAAGAGTCTAACTTCCCAGAGGACAATATGCGCACGTATCAGTGCTTACACGATAGCATTCGCCGTTGTAGCCCTATCGGTACATTACAAGCCTTGCGCATCAAAGGCTCCATCACGCCTACCGTGGAGAAGGATATGCAAATCTCCTTCGACGATGCTTTCCGCATTGTCTATGACCATGCAAATCGAGGCGATGCCTATTGCCAATATGTTATAGGCAATGTCTTCTTCTGGCGCGATGATAATCGCATCGACTCCGCTGAAGCTATGCTAACTCCACCGCCCATGAGCTGGACTAAACGCATCCAAAAAAGCCTTACAGCTGGCTCTGTACAGGATCGCATCGCCGCCTTGCAAGGCACCGTGCCAGACGAAAAATTACAAAAAAATGCATTTAACCTAGCGAAAGAATGGTTTAATAAGGCTCTCGACAACGGTCTTGCCATGTTCCAAGGGAACTTGCGCAATATCTATATCGACGAAGTCGACTTCGGCAATGCGCGCCGCGTCGCCAGAACTGCGGCCGAGCTTGGCAACCCTGCCATGATGCTATATACAGGCCTCGACTGCCATGAAAACGGTAAATTCGAAGATGCTTTCACGTGGTTCACTAAAGGTGCCGCCTTAGGTCAATCTGAAAGCATCGCAGAATTAGCGGATTATTACTATCATTTCTATGATGCCAAACATTTACGTTGTACTATCCCCTACGATCCGGTAAAAGCCATAGGTCTCTACCGCCGTGCAGCAACAAAAGAGTTTAGTGATGCGGGATACACCGCCTTGCAAGCGGCCTTTGGATATATCTTTCACATAGGCCACCTCCCTCTCGACTGGGGGCTCATTGCAGACTTAACGCATATGGCGGCTACAAAAGATCGTTTTATGTTCGCCTTGCCCTATATCGGTTATATGCGAATCCACGGTTTAGGGGTGACGAAAAATATCCGCTTCGGTGTACAATCGTTACTGCGTGTCTTAGATGAGGAACAACGCGCCTTCGAAGAGGAAGATCGCGTTCTTTTCTACGATATTACGCGCGCTTTAACACGTGTTGCCTTGGGCTATGCCTACGAAAAAGGCTATGTAACAGGCAAACCAGATTTAGATCAAGCCGTATCCTATTACGAGCAATCCCATCAATATATCTTGTCTCACAAAGCCAATTTGGATCCAGAGCTAAAAGATATTCCCATCGATGACGAAGCAGAAGAACGATTAGCGGCCTTTGAAGAGGTTAATGGTCACTGGCAATACATAGAAGGCGTTACCGAATCCACTACTACGGTGCGCCCTGCACCTGCCACCTGGCCTCAAGATGCGGCCCGTTTATCTGTGACTATGGACGACTTCCTGTGGGATACGACTTTGTACGACTGGCAAACTATGGAAACAGCCTTAGAGTCACAAGAAGAAATGAAGCTCAGCTTTTACAATCGTTTCCTATCCGTTCCAGATGCATTGCGCAATATCTTCAAGCTCGATGTAACGCGGATGCTACGAAATCATTATCAAGTAAGACTGCACGGTTATGATCCAACAGAGGGACATGAAATCGTTTATAAGGCCGTATACAACAAAGAAAATACCTTAAACCTATTAAAAGAGCTTTACCATAATCGTCAGTTACCTAGTCTCGAAGAGAACTGGTCTATCGAAAAGAACGAAGAAAAGCCGACCTGGCACTACGTACTCGATGTGGATCAACAGCCATTCTTGCT
>CAMUQE010000078.1 GCA_947096075.1 Veillonella parvula
TGTCATCACTATAGGCATAATTAATTCATTAAATTTTTATAAAGCTTTATGTGTCCTCCCTTAATCAGTGATTAAGTTACTACACCTTTCAAAAAAATATGCTCAGATTATTGTCGATTAAGTTGAACCTCTTATACATCACTATTATCTTGTTATACAGCATTTAACTTATCATGTATTGCTTTTAGATTATTATGCTTCATTTTTTGTCAACATTTAATCGAGTTCATCTTACATTACATAATAAAAAAGCTATCTCATAGAAATGACAATCTACGAGATAGCATTATTACTAAATTGTATAATTAAATTAGGGAACAAATTAGCTTACTTTAAAAACATATAAACTTTGTTCGTGTGCTAATTGTATTCGCTTATATAAGCGTTTCATATATGTACGATATATTTCTTGTGCTTCTTCAACGGATATAATATCAAAATGAATTCCGTCCCCTACTGGCAATTGGCTTAACCTAGGTAAATCTGCCGTAATCACAGTACCAATCTTTGTATAACCACCTGTAGTTTGCCGATCTGCCATGAGCACTATAGGGTTGCCATCAGAAGGAACTTGAATAGAACCAAAAACAGCTCCATCGGAAATAATATCCGCACTCTCTATATGCTCTATAGCAGGACCATCTAAGCGGAAGCCCATGCGATCACATTGCACAGTCAACGTATATATTTTACTACCAAAGGTCTTAATCCCTTTCTCGGTAAAATACTTTGCTTGCTCTCCTAGTACTACACGCAAAGGTTCGTGACACTCACGACCACCGCGGTTATATAAAGCGGTATTGAATAATTTATGAGTTCCATAGAAGTCACACACATGCACTTTGTCTCTAGTAAATGTATTAATGCAAAATTGATCACCTGCTTGTAACGGTCTCCCCTCAATACCACCTATCTTAGCCTTTGTATGAGTCGATACGCTACCGTTAATAGCAGGAACATCAATACCACCTGAGAAGGCAATATACATACGCACGCCACATTGGCTAAAGCCGCCAGAAATGATATCGCCTTCGTGACATATAAAAGGTATATATCGAGGCACCACTACATTATTAATCGTAGGGTGCATATCGGCGCCCGTGAAAGCAACGATACATGTACCTTGGACGATTAACGTAGGTGGCAATACGGTGCACTCTAGTGCACCGAGAGGAGTCGTATTACCTACAAGTGCTTGTCCTAAGAGATAGCTTTCACTATCCATAGGACCAGCCACAGGCATACCATATTGTTGAAAGCCTACGCGGCCAGAATCTTGAATCGTAGTGTACATCCCTGGCGCATCTACGCGGATTAAAGCAGCCTTAAACTCATTTATACCCACGCAACTCACCTACCTCTACTTCATACATAGACGGAATATAATTACTTCCTAATAATTTAATTCGATGGAACTCATTCTCATTGATAGGCACATAACGAACATAGTCTCCGGCTTGCAATAGTGCAGCTTGTTTCTTAGACATGTCATACATAGTCACAGGTGTGCGTCCAATAATCTGCCAGCCTCCAGGAGAATCTGATGGATATGTACCAGTCTGTTCTCCTGCAATACCTACAGAGCCGGCAGGAATCAAAGTTCTTGGTGAAGACAACCGAGGCGTTGCAATGCGTGGATCCATGCCACCTAAATAGGTAAATCCAGGAATAAAGCCTAGCATATAAACTAAATAATCTGTACCACTATGAATGGATACAACCTCAGCTTCACTTAAATGATTGTGAGAGGCTACAAAGCCTAAATCTGGACCAAACTCACCACCATATACGGTAGGTATTTCAACAATCATAACACGTTCAATTACGCTGTCTGTTACAGATTCTTGTAATATAGGATCAAGAATTCTACAAATGTCTGAATACGTATATACCATTGCATCATATTGAACAAGCAATGCACAGTATGTAGGAACTAGTTCAATAATTCCATCTAGCTGTAAGACTTTAATCTGCTCTATAACTTGTCGGATTTGTCGATTAACCTTTGGATCGATTACTTGACCAAAATCAATAGAGATAGCGCAATCCCCTACAGGTGAAATTGTAGGTTTCATATGTACCTCCTGCTATAACTAGAAAGGACCATCACATTCAAGCCGAACGTAATGGTGCTTTCACAGATAATTAATTAACCTAGTAACTTAACAATGCCCTTTAAAGATGTAACACCAATATAAGATGTTACAAGCACTACAATCCACCCTGTATAATATAAAAGTTTATTGTGTTTATATGTTCCTACAATTTCAGATTTATGAGTAGCAACGAGCATAACTGCCAACGTAACCGGCAAGATTAGACCGTTTACAGAGCCCGCTAAAATCAATAGAGATGCTGGTTTACCAATAAAGATTAAGATACATGTAGAAATAAAAATAAACGCCATAATAGTCAATTTTTCATTTCGCTCTACAATCTTAAACAATGTTTTTAAGAAGGATACTGATGTGTAGGCAGCCCCTACTACAGAGGTCAATGCAGCACAGAAGAACACTATACCAAATAATTTATGTCCGATTTCACCAGCGCCGAGAAGAAATGCAGAACCAGCTGGATCCTTAGAGTCTAGTACATACCCCATAGATACCACACCAAGAACAGCTAAGAACAATAATATACGAACTAGGGCATCTACAGACATGCCCATAATTGCTGCACGACGTACATCTTTTAAATGTTCTTGACCTGTAATACCTGCATCAATGAGGCGATGACCACCAGAGAATGTTATATATCCACCTACGGTACCTCCAATAAGAGTTATCGTAGCAAGCCACGGATAATTCGTAGGTACTATCGCATGAGTTACTGCTGTCCCTACTGGAGGATTTGTTGAAAGGGCTACGTAAGCGATAAGAACAAGCATAACAGTACCGAGTACTTTAGCCGTATTATCTAAAACACCACCCATCTTCTTAGATGTAAATAGTAAGATACCCAAGATACCGCTAATAGCGGCCGCTGTTGTTGTGTCGATACCAAATATAATATTGAGGCCCATAGAAGCACCACCAATATTACCGATATTAAAGGCCAAGCCACCAAGGGAAATTAAAAATGCCACTATATAACCAAGGCCTGGCAATACCTTATTCGCAATATCTTGACCACGCATTTGGGATACACCAATAATCGTCCACACATTAAGCTGTGCAATAATAGAGAAAATAACGGATACAACGATAGCAAATGCAAAGTCTGCTTTCAACTCATTTGTAAATGCTGCCGTTTGTAACATAAAGCCAGGCCCAATGGAAGACGTGGCCATTAAGAAAGCTGCCCCTAATAGGACAGAGAAACTCGCTTTACCTGTAATTGGTTTCATAGGAACCTCCACATATAATAATTAATCTATGCCATACTTAGTGCTTAAAGCTCATACTTACATGTAATACTTACTTTTAGTACTTATATCTGCATTCTCTGTTAGTATTAATTAAGCATTTATTTTAATGTATTTAATAGTGTTATCGGTGTTGAAAATTCGCCACCGTTATACCAGCTTTTGTGAGCCCCTCCCGAATATACCTTGTGAAAGCTATCGCTTCTGGGTTATCACCATGAACACATACGGAATCGGCCACAATATCAATGGTCTTCCCCGTATTAGTAACAACCTTACCCTTTGTAACCATCATGATAACTCGGTCTAAAGCCTCTTGCGGGTCTTTAATGAAAGCACCTACTTCTGTACGAGGGACCAATGTTCCCTCCTCTGTATAGCCACGATCAGCAAACACTTCCTGTATAACAGGAATACCTCGTCGTTGTGACTCTTGAGCAATATAGCTACCACTCAATACCATGGCCGTGATATTAGAATTTACCGCTTGTAAACCATCTAAAATTGCATCGGCTAGTACAGGCGTAACACAGGCTGTATTGTAAAAAGCACCATGTAGTTTCATATGCTGTAAACTAATGTCATAACTATCACAAAAAGCTTGAAGTGCACCTAGTTGGTACATCATATAGGCTTTTGCCTCAGCAGGATTTACTGCCATCGTACGACGACCAAATCCCATCAGATCTGGATAACCAGGATGCGCCCCTACAGCAACGCCTTTTTCCTTACATATGCGGACAGTCGCATCCATAATAAGAGGATCTCCAGCGTGCCAACCACAAGCAATATTAGCACTTGTTACGTGATTTAATACCTCACTATCCATGCCTAATGTATAGTTACCAAAACTTTCGCCTAAATCACTATTTAAATCTACATAATGAGACATATACTATTACCTCTCCATCTTCATTTATTTTATAAATTCTATAGAATATTGAATTTAATGATACGATTATACTAAATAAACCGATGTGTTAGCAATGATTTTTATCATGTATACAAAATTCTTTTATAACCAAAAAACCACAAGATTTTAATCTTGTGGTTTGTATGTAAACTCAATTTTTTATCTGACTCTACTATATCCAGTCATAAGCTCATAAACCGTATTTTGTATATTGTCCGACTCTGTTATTTCAGAAACGGCACAAATAAAATCGGGATGCGCTTGCCAAACAATATCAGCATTTGTCGTTTTGATCCCCCCAATAGCAACAATAGGAAACTTACTAAATTGCTTTGCCCAATATACATAAGAAATTCCTATAGGATTAGCATTGGGTTTTGTCTGTGTAGAAAAAATAGGCCCTACCCCAATATTACCTATAGTAAATGTATCCAATATATCAATTACCCCCTACAAAGCTAACGATCTCTAATCTATCAGCAGCCGTTAATTTAGTGGTTGTATATGCTTCCTTACTAAGAATCTCTCCATTAAGCTCAACTACAAAGTGTTTACCAGAATAGCCTAATTCATCAAGAACCAAATGAAGTTGCTCACCTACAACATGCTTTGGTTCTCCATTAACAATCAAATCCATAATGACCTCCCATATGAAAAAGCTTATAAAATATCAATATATTCTTCTTGTAAAGCTTTATTCATACTGCGTACAGCACAAAACTTGCCACACATCGAACAGGTTTCACTATGATCTTCCTCCGGTGCTCTACTTTCACGAATAGAACGAGCCCGTTCAGGATCAAGGGCACAAGCATATTGTGTCTCCCAATCGAGGACTTGACGTGCCTTAGCCATGGTGTCATCTATATCTCTTGCATTAGAAATACCACGAGCAATATCTGCAGCATGCGCCGCTATTTTGAAAGCCATAATTCCATCTTTTACATCATCTGCATTTGGTAAGGCTAAATGTTCCGCTGGTGTAACATAGCACAAGAATGACGCCCCATGCATACCAGCTACAGCCCCACCAATGGCAGCCGTAATATGGTCGTAGCCAGGAGCAATATCTGTTACGAGCGGCCCCAACACATAGAAGGGCGCTCCATCACACAAGGACTCTTGTATTTCCATATTCATTTGTATTTGATGTAAAGGTACATGCCCAGGTCCTTCAATCATAGCTTGTACACCATATTGTTTCGCTCGTTTTGCCAATTCACCAAGCCTTACAAGCTCTTCAATTTGGCACACATCAGTTGCATCCGCCAAGCAACCTGGACGACAAGCATCACCTAAAGACAAAGTAACATCATATTCTTTGCAAATCTTTAAGATTTCATCAAAGTATTCATAGAATGGATTTTCATGGCCTGTCATGCTCATCCATGCAAACACCAAGCTTCCTCCGCGGCTAACAATATTAAGCATCCGTTTATGATTCTTAATTTGATCTATTGTTTTTCTTGTAATACCGCTGTGAATAGTAATAAAATCTACACCATCTTGTGCGTGTAATCGAATAGTATCCAAAAAGTCTTGAGCCGTTAATTCGCCCAAATCTTTTTGATGATGGATGACACTATCATAGATAGGCACCGTACCAATCATTACTGGCGATGTCTCGATTAATTTACGTCTGAAAATACGAGTGTCACCATGAGTGGAAAGGTCCATAATCGACTCTGCTCCAAGTCGAATAGCTCGATTAACCTTTTCAATCTCACTATCATAATCAGTAACGTCTTTCGATGTACCTAAATTAACATTGACTTTTGTTCTTAAACGCTTACCAATTCCCTCAGGCGAAATGCTAGTATGCTGCTTGTTACAAGGGATAACAACCTTTCCTGCTGCCACTAGGGAACGTAACACCTCTTCATCCATACGTTCTTTTTCCGCGACTACTTTCATTTCCTTCGTAACTACGCCAGCTACAGCCGATTCCAATTGTGTCATAAACATTTTTACATCCTCCTATATAAAAGACATATATAGTTAGGTATGCAAAAACGGGTATCGAACAAAATGATCGATACCCGTATTAAGTATTAGCGTGCTTCCTACGCGGGCATGATCCCGATCAGGTATAAAGGTCAGGTGCTCGCAGCCCTTTCTCAGCCTATATAATAGGCTCCCTTGCATACTCACTATATAATTATGCTATTAATATTACTACTTTATTCAGATTTGTCAAATGATTATTCTAACACTTATACATCTATTGTTTATTTCTCAGCCTTATCTTGGTCTTTGCTATCATCGGAATCTGCTTTTTCAGAGATTACAATATGCCCATCCTTAACATCTGCAAGCAAGTGTTTAGCATCGATGTGATCCAAGTAGAAGTCAGTTACATTATCGCGGATTTCAGATTCGATAACACGACGTAATGGACGAGCGCCCATAGTTTTGTCATACCCTTGTTCCATCAACAATTCTTTAGCTGCATCTGTTACATCAAGAGTGATGTCTTTTTTAGCTAAAGTTTTATTCACTTGATCAAGCATCAAATCTACAATTTTTTTCAAATCTTCTTTGCTCAATTGATTGAACTCGATAACTGCGTTGAAACGGTTCAAGAACTCTGGACGGAAGAATGGAGCGATGCGTTCCATTACATCTACTTTATTTTCATCATCATTGTCACTACCATAACCGAAACCTGCATTGGATGTAGCGATGATAACGGTATTTTTAAAGTTTACTGTGTTACCTTGACCATCTGTTAAGCGACCATCATCCAATACTTGAAGAAGTAATGTAATAACTTGAGGATCTGCTTTTTCAATTTCGTCGAATAATACGATAGAATAAGGATTACGACGTACGCGTTCAGTCAATGTGTTAGAGTTATCTTCGTAACCAACATAACCAGCTGTAGCACCAATTAATTTAGATACGGCTGTGCGATCACTGTATTCGGACATATCCAAACGAATGATTGCATCTTTGTTACCGAACATATCTAGAGCTAATTGTTTAGCCAATTCTGTCTTACCAACACCTGTAGGACCTACGAATAAGAAGCTACCGATTGGACGGTTGCCTTCATCAAAGCCTGCGCGGTTACGACGAATTGCTTTAGATACAGCTTCTACTGCTTTATCTTGACCGATTACATGAGCTTCCAAACGAGATTTCATGTCTTTCAAGCGCTCGATATCGGACGCCCCCATTTGAGATACAGGAATACCAGTCATTCTTTCAACGGCTTCTGCTACGTCGTTTACTTGAGCTACTACCTTTTGGTTTTCTGTATGGTTATCAAGCTCTGCTTGTAACTTTTGAATACGCATTTTTTCATTAATCGCAGATTCATAGTCTTCTTTTTGAGCATATTCCTCTTGTTTTGCTTTAGCATCAGCAATATCTGCTTCCAAAGTTTTAATATCTGTTACAGGATGTTGAGATGCCAAATGAGCTGCTGTTACATCAATTAAATCAATAGCTTTATCTGGCAAGCTACGTTGTGGAATATACTGTACGGAATAATCTACAGCGGCTTTCAACACCGCATCTGGCAATTCAATATTATGATGCGCTTCGTACAATGGACGAATGCCTTGTAAGATTTTGAAAGTATCTTCTGCAGATGGTGCATTGACCTTAACTTCATTGAAACGGCGAGCAAGAGCTGCATTTTTCATGATTGTGTTACGGTATTCATCTTGTGTTGTAGCACCGATAACTGTCATTTCACCACGGGACAAAGCAGGCTTCAAGATATCTGCCAAGCCTTTAGATCCTTGACCATCACCTGTGGACCCAGCACCCAAAATTTGGTGAATTTCATCAAAGAACAAGATAATATTGCCTGCGGCTTTTACCTCTTTAATAAGGTTTTGAATGTTTTCTTCGAAGGAACCACGATATTGAGTACCAGCTTCCAATCCGGAAATATCGATGGAAATGATTTCTTTATTTTTAATAGCTGCTGGAACGTCACCATTTACAATAGCTTGTGCCAAACCTTCTACTACTGCAGTTTTACCAACACCAGCATCACCTACAAGTACAGGATTATTTTTAGTACGACGTGCTAAGATTTCTGCTGTTTCTTGGATTTCTTTATTTCGACCAATTACAGGATCGAGTTTACCATCACGAGCTTGTTGAGTTAAGTTTGTCCCCAAACGAGCAAGGATGCCATCTTGTTTAATTTTACCTTGTTGCGCAGCTTGAGCAGCTTGCATTTCCTCATTAGATGGTAATCGACCAGTTTGACGATAAAACGCAAATTCTTCTGGAGTTACTTCGCGACCATTAATCTTATAACTACGTCGTTCTGTGGAATACCCCCCCATATTACCCATCAATTGATTAAACAAATCATTCATGCTAGAAAATTCATTACCAAAGTTGTTAAAGTTGTTGTTCATATATTTTACCCCCTCATACATCATAGAGTTTAACTATTTGACTAATATTATTCTTACTGGGTTTATTTACCCTATGGCATTATAATAACCCTTAAAAGTCAAAAAGTCAATATATCAAATTTTAATTTTTGACTTTTATTTTGGCTAATTTGACTTATGAGGAAAGAATGTAGATAAATACTGGATTTATAAAACGTGATTAAAATTAAATTTTTGAGTGATTTATTATAAATCATAACCACCCGTAGAACGGGTGGTTTGCTCTGACCCTATAAGGGTCTTT
>CAMUQE010000079.1 GCA_947096075.1 Veillonella parvula
TAGCAAGACCTCTGTTAGATGTCACAAAAGAAGAACTACTTTTATATTTGAAAGAAAAAGATATTTCTTACTGTGTAGATAGGACAAATGAGGATGTGCGATATCAAAGAAATAGAATTCGTCATCGCATTATACCTGAGTTAGAAACTATTAATCCTAACGTTGTTAATGCCATTGTAAGACTAGGGAATTCTGTACGTGAAGACGTAATACTTATCTCCCAGTTAACGGATACGGCATTTAATGAGTTAGTAACGATTTCTGAAGAGGGCGCGTCTATATCTCGTAGGGGGTTACGTAAGAAGCCGTTGGCTATACAACGTCGATTGTGGCAAAGACTGGTGAGCATCCTTGATCCTGAAATCAAGCTTACCACTGCTCATCAAGAGCAATTACTCGACATTGTTAACACTGGGGAAGAGAAAACTTTCAATATAAAAAGTATAAAAGTAAGTGCTCAATGTGATACAATAAAAGTATATTGCAAACATTAATATGAATCGCGGAGGTCATATAGATGCATCAAGATGCAAAAGATATTTTATATACAGAGGAACAATTAAAGGCACGAGTGGCTGAATTAGGTCGTCAAATCAGTGCTGACTATAATGGGGAATCCGTAGTTCTTGTAGGGGTATTGAAAGGTGCTATCGTTTTCTTTACAGATTTAGCTCGCTCTATCGACGAGAATGTGGATGTGAGTTTCGATTTTATTTCTTGCTCTAGCTATGGCAGCGGTACAACTAGTACAGGGGTAGTGCGAATTTTAAAAGATTTGGACCGCTCTGTAGAGGGGAAGCATGTACTCGTTGTAGAAGATATTGTAGATACTGGCACGACATTACATTACTTGCTAGAAAATTTACATGCTCGTGGAGCTAAAAGCGTTCGTCTTGCAGCGTTGTTGAATAAGCCTGAACGCCGTAAAATGGCTGTAGAAGTAGACTATGTAGGCTTTGTCATTCCTGATTATTTTGTTATTGGCTATGGTTTAGACTATGCAGAAAAATATCGGCACTTACCTTATATAGGTATTTTAAAGGAAGAAATGTATCAAAGTTAAAAATATGATATAATATATGAGTGCATCTCTCAACGAGATGTACTCAATTCGTTTATACAACTAAACTATTATTGAAAGGGGTAATATTTTGGGTCGATTTACTAAAAATATCGTCCTTTATTTACTTATCATTGCCGCTTTCGTTATCGCCATTGACGCTTTCTCTGGTCAAAGTGCGAATAAATCTGAACTCAGTTATACAGGATTTATTCAACAAGTACAACAGAAAAAGGTTGAGTCCGTAACGATTACCAATGATCATGGTATTAAAGGTAAACTAAAAAATGGAACAGAATTCAATTCTTATGCGCCAACTGATGAAACGTTAATCAAAACTTTACAAGATAATGGTGTAGAAATTACTGCAGCTCCACCTGAGCAACCAGCTTGGTGGATGAGCTTGTTAGGTTCTGCTATTCCAATTATCATTTTGGTAGTATTGTTCTTCTTCATCATGCAACAAACGCAAGGTGGCGGGGGCCGCGTGATGAACTTTGGTAAAAGCCGTGCTAAATTGATGGGTGAAGGCAATGTAAAGGTTAGCTTTAAAGATGTAGCTGGCGCTGAAGAAGCAAAACAAGAATTAGAAGAAGTAGTAGAATTCTTGAAGGATCCAGGCAAGTTCACAACTATCGGGGCTAAAATTCCGAAAGGTGTATTATTAGCAGGACCTCCAGGTACAGGTAAAACATTACTTGCTAAAGCCGTTGCTGGTGAAGCAGGTGTACCATTCTTTACGATTTCTGGTTCTGACTTTGTAGAAATGTTTGTTGGTGTTGGTGCTTCTCGTGTGCGTGATCTTTTCACACAAGCGAAAAAGAACGCTCCTTGTATCATCTTTATCGATGAAATCGATGCGGTTGGTCGTCAACGTGGCGCCGGTCTTGGTGGCGGTCACGATGAACGTGAACAAACATTAAACCAATTGCTCGTTGAAATGGATGGTTTCGGTGCTAACGAAGGTATTATTACTATCGCTGCAACAAACCGCCCAGATATTCTAGATCCTGCACTTTTACGTCCAGGGCGTTTTGACCGTCAAGTTATCGTAGGTCGTCCAGACTTACGCGGTCGTGAAGCAATCTTGAAAGTTCATGCTCGTAATAAGCCTTTAGCTGATGACGTAGATTTGAAAACGATTGCTAAGAAAACTCCAGGCTTTACTGGTGCTGACTTGAATAACTTGTTAAACGAAGCAGCTCTTTTGGCAGCTCGTCTTAACAAAAAAGTAATTACTATGGCTGAAGTTGAAGAAGCCAGTGAAAAGGTTAGCATGGGTCCTGAGCGCCGTAGTCACATTGTGAGCGACAAAGATCGCAAGTTAACAGCGTACCATGAATCTGGTCATGCTATTGTGGCACATCTATTGCCTCATGCAGATCCTGTTCATAAGGTAACAATTATTCCTCGTGGTGCAGCTGGTGGCTACACTATGATGCTTCCAACGGAAGAACAAAACTACAAAACAAAATCTCAATTATTAGCAGATATTAGGGTAGCTCTTGGTGGTCGAATTGCAGAAGCCTTGATTTTAGATGAAATCAGTACAGGTGCTTCTGGAGACCTTCAAAGTGTAACTAATACTGCTCGTGCTATGGTAACTCGTTGGGGGATGAGTGATGAGCTTGGCCCTATCGTGTTCGGTGAACAACAAGAACAAATTTTCTTGGGGAAAAACCTAGGCCATGAGCGCAACTATAGTGAAGAAATCGCTGCGAAAATCGACTCTGAAATTCATCGTATCGTTGAAGAAGCTTACAAAGATGTAACAAAACTTCTTAGCGAGAACGAAAAATTCTTACATGACATGGCAAATGCTTTGTTAGAAGAAGAAACAATCGATGCGAAAGCGGTAGATAATCTTTACAAATATGGTACAACAAAAGAACCTGAAGCTGAGGAGCCTAAAGTAACTTCTGAAGCAGACGGTAGCATAGTACCAGAAGGTGTTGATGCTAAAGAAACAACTAGTACTGTAGCAGATTTTAGTGAAATATCATCTAATGATATTAAATAATGGATATTGTTCAAATGAAAAAGAGCTAGCCTTTTTGAGGGCTAGCTCTTTTTTACTGTCCATCGTTTATATGACGTGTGGCAAGAAGCTCTGTCATGCGCTGTTCTTTTAGTTTTTGCAAATATTTTTGTGCCAAAACATTTGGTATAGCTACACCGATTGCTATAGCTATAGTTGTAAATGTGCCAGTTACACCATTTTGTATCATAAGGATTAGACTAGCATCATTTAATGCATTAATATGTAACATATCGAAGAGAAATCGGTAGTACAGTATACCGGGCATTAATGCGATGGCAGATGGTACGATAATGATAGTGCTAGATGTTTTTAGCCAAGTAGAAACTTTTACAAAAATAATACTCATTATGGCAGCACCAATAAAGGTAGCACCTGGTGTAGAAAATCCTAATTCTACGGATAGTATATTGCGAATACATACACATAGTACCCCACCAATACCAATGGATACTAATAGTCTGACAGGAGCATTAAAAAGAACCGCAAAAGCGGCTGCAGCTGTAAAAGAACCGATAACTTGCTCTATGGAAATAACATGAGGTTTAATATCAACGAAATTAAATGCCGGTGCAGGGCTAAAATAGAGTGCCATGGCCATACCTAAAGTCATGCTACCCACGATGAGTAGCGTTCTAATAGCGCGTGTCATACCCGATAAAATATGATTATTAATGATATCGATGACACAATTGATCAATGGTACCCCAGGAATCATGAACAAGGTGCAGCAAACGAGTACATATAGTAAGGATTCATTATTTACATGACTATAAAAAGCATAAGCCGATATCATGGCAGCAAATCCGCCTAATGCGATTCCTACATATTCATTAAGCCCTAATCTACCTGATAGGGTGCGCGTAAAATAACCAATACTAGAACATATGATAGTAACAATGAATGCGATAATATCGCCACTGTAAAGGTATGAAAGACCTGCCGATCCTAGTGCACAAGCTAGTCCTTTTATCCAGTTTGGATACGTCGGTATAGTTGTATCTAGTTTGGCAATTAGTCGTTCATAGGTTGTTAGTGAGTAATGTCGCTCAAAGGCGCGCCATGTGAGTTTTGATACGGCGTTAATCATAGCCATATTCGGAATGTGAACTGGTGTTTTTCTAAATACAGTTATGGATCGTTCTTTGTGTAATAGATTGACCATAATAGTGGTATAAGAGATATGGATATTTAAGTAATTGTGAGGTATTCCCATAAATGTTGCGGCTTTTAGCATTTCCTCAATGATTCGATTTGTATTTGCCCCACATTCCATTAGTAACTTCCCTATGTTGAGGAGTACATCTAGTTTTCGATGAATATGGATAAAAGGGTTCTCTAATACTTGATTTTTTTCTTCTAATGTAAACTGTTTCATATATCTCTCCAGAGGATAATAGGCAGCATTATTGTTATCTATTCTTATATATATATACCTTTATACTATATACATTATACCATTAATTATTACCATTAATTATTTTAAATAATCCTTGCATTTTGAAGGGGACACTTGTACAATCGAATTGTAAACCTAGGTTGACAAAGAAAGGGGCTCTAAACTATGCGTGATGAAGTGCTAGAATTCTTGAGACAAAACCAAGGTAGTTTCGTATCGGGACAAGATATGTCCGAAGCCTGCCATGTTTCGCGCACAGCTATTTGGAAACATATCAAGGCGTTACGTCAAAAAGGCTACAAAATTGAATCTTATACCAAGAGAGGGTATCGATTATTGGAAGAACCTGATTTATTGAGTCCATTGGCAATGAAGCAAATTCTAAAAACAGATATATTTGGTAAACGGTATGTCTATATGGATACCACGGAGTCCACAAACTTAGAAGCTCGTCGTTTAGCTCAACAAGGTGCAGAAGAAGGTACGGTTGTGGTTACCGAGGAACAGGCTGCTGGTCGTGGGCGCTTATCTCGTGGTTGGTATTCTCCATTTGGCAAGGGCTTGTGGTTTAGCTTGATTTTGCGGCCTGATTTTCCACCTGTAGAGGCTCCTAAGTGTACTTTGATGGCCGCCGTAGCATTGACAAAGGCCTTTCATAAGATGGGGCTCACTGATGCGGGGATAAAGTGGCCTAATGATATCCTTGTGAATGGTCGTAAGCTGGTAGGTATTTTGACAGAAATGTCTGGTTCTATGGAAGAAATTTCTCATATTGTAATGGGTATTGGGGTCAACGTAAAAACAAAACAAGAAGAACTACCAGAAGAGTTAAAATTAATTGCGACATCTCTTGCGATGGAAGATATTGATATTGAGCGCACAGAAGCATTTAGACTTATATTAGAAGAATTAGAACATCAATACTATGAAGTGCTCGATAGTGGTTTTGACGAAACCCTTAATGAATGGCGTCAATTATCTGTTACTCTCGGTGAAGAAATTGAAGTGCGTGCTCCTGGCAATACCTATGAAGGGGTAGCTACAGATATTGATGAAGATGGTAATTTATTAGTAAGAATCCCGGATGGGACAATTAAACGTATTGTGGCAGGGGACGTATCAATTCGTCCGCGTAAATAGGAGGCATTAATGTTATTAGTAATTGATGTGGGAAACACCAATATTGTTCTCGGTGTATACGACAAGACAGAACTTGTGGGGCACTGGCGTATTTCCACAGATCGGGTCCGTACCACCGATGAATATGGCATGCTGATGATGAACTTATTCTTCCACGATCGTAAGGTTGATGTAAAAGATATTAATGCTATCATTATTTCCTCGGTTGTACCACCATTGATGCCTACATTAGAGCGCGTGTGTTTGCGCTACTTTAATGTAAATCCTCTTATTGTAGGTCCAGGCACTAAAACTGGAATCGCTATTAAGTATGATAATCCTCGTGAAGTAGGGGCTGATCGTATCGTAAATGCCGTAGCGGCACATGAACTTTATAAAGGTGATTTAATTATCATCGATTTTGGTACTGCTACTACTTATTGTGCGGTACAAGGTAATGGCGATTATGTGGGCGGAGTTATTACTCCAGGGGTAACAATTTCTGCAGAAGCTTTATTCCAACGGGCAGCCAAATTACCTCGTATCGATGTGAGAGACCCAGGACAAGTCATTTGCCGAAATACGGTGTCTTCTATGCAATCTGGTATGTTCTACGGTTATGTAGGTCAAGTAGAGGGACTCGTGTCTCGTATGAAAGCGGAAATGGGAGATCATGTAACTGTAGTGGCTACAGGTGGTTTGGCACAGCTTATTAGCAGTGCTACAGACTGCATTGACCATGTAGAACCAATGCTTACATTAGAAGGCTTACGCCTTATTTACGAAAGAAATAAATAATGCTACTATAATATAGTTACATATATGTAACGAAGTAGTGTACATTCGGGTACAGCTTATGCTGTACCTTTTTTATTAAGGGAAATAGAATTATATGAATAATAAACTGTGGCAAATTGGGGCTGTCAAAATTGATGGTCAAGCCATATTAGCGCCTATGGCAGGGGTTAGCGATATTGCGTATCGACTATTGGCCAAAGAACATGGTGCAGCCTTGGTGTGTACCGAAATGGTCAGTGCTATGGGCATTAAATATAAGAATGAGCGTACTCATGAATTATTGCGCATTGAAGATGTAGAACGTCCTGTATCTATGCAAATTTTTGGCTCTGATCCAGAAGCAATCGCTTTGGGGGCTAAGGTTGTGGCCAATGCGGGCGCCGATATTGTAGATATAAACATGGGCTGTCCTGTAAAAAAGGTAGTTACCTCTGGCGATGGTTCAGCACTTATGAAAAATCCTGATCTAGCGGCGCGTGTTGCAGAAGCAGCTGTTGAGGCTGTCGATGTACCTGTTACTGTAAAAATGCGCATCGGTTGGGATAGTGACTCTATTAATGTAGTGGATTTTGCAAAGCGCATTGAGTCTACAGGTGTAGCTGCTATTGCCGTACATGGTCGTACAAAGGAGCAAATGTATAGTGGGAATGCGGATTGGTCTTATATTAAGGCGGTGAAAGAAGCTGTATCTATACCTGTACTTGGCAATGGTGATATTGTGGAGCCTGAAGATGCTAAGCAAATGCTTGATGAAACAGGCTGTGACGCCGTAATGGTAGGTCGTGGGGCACAAGGAAACCCTTGGATATTTGGTCGCATTCACCACCATTTAGCTACTGGTGAAGTGTTACCAGAACCGACCGATATAGAGCGTCTAGATATGTTATTAAAGCATTTTGACTTGTTATGCCAATACAAGGGTGAAGGTATGGCCGTTAAGGAGATACGGACTCATGCGGGGTGGTATATGAAGGGATTACCAGAATCTGCATATTGGCGCAATCGCGTGAATACAATTCATACTGTAACGAGCTTTCACAATGAGCTAGAATCGTATCGTAAAATATTGTCCGAAGGTTAGTCAGATTGACAAATGAATAGTATTTTTATATAATGGTTGAGATAATTTAGAAACAAAAGATAAGGTGTCATCTTACTATGACACTTTTTCTTATTATTTATATGTAGAAAGAGTGGGGTACCCATGGCAGACGTAAAAGAAACATTACTTACCGCCGAAGGTTTAAAGAAGTTAGAAGAAGAATTAGCGTACTATAAATCTGTACGCCGTATTGAAGTATCTGAACGTATTAAAACTGCTATTGAATATGGCGATATCAGTGAAAACTCTGAATATGATGATGCAAAAAATGAACAAGCTTTTATTGAAGGTCATATTGTAGAGTTAGAGAATAAAATTAACACTGCGAAGATTATCGATGAATCTGTTAAAGGTGACGTTGTATCTGTAGGTAGTAAAGTTACTGTACTTGACACTATGTACAACGATGAATTGGAATATGTTATCGTTGGTTCCTCTGAAGCGGATCCATTTAACAATCGTATCTCTAATGAATCTCCTGTAGGTAAAGCTATTTTGGGTAAACGTAAGGGTGATGAAGTAGAGGTTTCCACACCAGATGGTCCTGTAACATTCAAAGTGTTAGCAATCCAATAATTTACAATTACCGACAAAGAGGCGATAACATGAGTGAAGAAATTAAAAATATACAAGAAGAGCTGAATGAGCAAATGCAAATTCGCCGTGATAAATTAGCCGAATATGAAGCTGATGGTATTTACCCATTTGGTCAACGTTTTGTCGTAAAAGATTACGCAAAAGACATTAAAGAAGACTTCTTCTTGAAATATGATGGTCAGCCTGTAGTTATTGCAGGTCGTTTGATGACAATCCGTTCCCATGGTAAAACGGCATTTGCGAATATTCGTGATAAATCTGGTGATATTCAAGTATACTTCCGTAAAGATGTTTTGGGCGAAGAGGCTTATAAATACGTTAAAATGCTTGATATAGGTGATATCATCGGCGTAGAAGGTCACGTATTTAAAACTCATACTGGTGAAGTTACCATTAAAGTTAACAAATTAACATTGTTATCTAAGTCTTTACGTCCATTACCAGAAAAATGGCATGGATTAAAGGATACAGAACTTCGTTACCGTCAACGTTATGTTGATTTGATTGTAAATCCTGAAGTACGTGATACATTTGTAAAACGCTCTCAAATCGTTGCTAAAATTCGTGAATACATGATGCGTGATG
>CAMUQE010000080.1 GCA_947096075.1 Veillonella parvula
AGAACAAACTCAGTTGGCTTATATGCCATCAATTCGTTTATTTAATTCATAATCAATATTGATTATGTTTATATTCTACCAATAATGATTTTCCATGTCAATATATGAACAAATATTTTCATATAAAATTTCGATGAAATGTATCAGTCTTGTACAAAACATAACTCACAATAACAATAAACCAAAGATCTTACAACAATAGAGCCTTTTATCAATCAAAAAACCTCTAACTACTAGTTACCTTATAGTTAGAGGTTCATATCAATCTATAGTATATATTCTTTTATAGTATTTATATTGGCCTATATTAAATATAGTATTCTATGTAATTATCAGGGATTTTCTTCTCCTCTGCTTGTGCAGCAGTTGCATTGCGACTAGGTTTACGAACATACATATTTTCTGGGTCTGTTTCAAAAATTACCATATCCTTAGGAATATCATGTTTAATAACGAGATTACAGCCAATCTTCGTGCGCGCCCCAATCGTAATGTCCCCAAGAATCTTTGTACCTGTACCGATAAGTACTTCATCTTCAATGGTCGGATGACGCTTTACCTTTTTAGAAGACATCCCACCTAGTGTTACTTGATGGAACAAGGTTACATTATCGCCTACAATAGCCGTTTCACCAATAACAACGCCCATACCGTGGTCGATAAATAAACCACGACCGATTGTTGCACCTGGATGGATTTCGATACCCGTCACATGACGAGAATGTAGTGCTACACGGCGAGCCAAGATTGGCCACCCCGCCTTATATAAACGGTGGGCAAAGAAATGCCAGAACAAAGCCGTAATATGTGGATATGTCCATATAACCATCCATACACTTGTGGCAGCTGGGTCAGAATCCATTACGCGCTTAATATTATATTGAATTTTGCCCCATAATTCACGCAAACCTTGCATCATAGTGACTCCATCTCAAATTACTCTACTCTCATTCTACTCATATAATAGATATATATAGTATACAACATGTTTTGTCTATATTCCTATATATAAGGCATTTTATCGATATAAAACTATTAGTTCATCTATTCGAAATCGATTACTTCACGTATTCATTATTGCCGAAGTCCAAGAGGGATAAATATTTCTCTACTCCATCTGGGGCAATCACGACGATATTTGCCTTAGGTTCTTCCCGAGCCATGCGTTTTGCCACTACAATAGCCGCCCCCGCGGAAAGACCAATAGAGATGCCACTTTCACGCATAAAGGTTTGTACCTCGCTAAAAGCTTCTTCATCACTTACAGTTTGTACGCCGTCCATCAAGCTTTGGTCAAAGTTTTCAGGAATGAAACCAGCCCCAATGCCTTGAATTTTATGAGGGCCGCCCTTGCCTTCTGTAATGGCTGGAGATCCTGTTGGTTCCACAGCGATAGCTTTTAGATTAGGATTATGTTCTTTCAATCGTCTTGTAACGCCTGTGAAAGTACCACCCGTGCCGATACCCGCTACAAATACATCGACGTTCGGCACTTGTTCTACGATTTCAGCACCCGTTGTACGGTAATGCATATCTGTATTCGCAGGATTTACAAATTGGCCCAAGGTGAAAGCATTAGGATATTTCTCTAAGATTTCATTTGCTCGTTCAAGAGCGCCCTTCATGCCTGTTTCTTTAGGCGTTAAGATGAGTTGTGCCCCATACGCCTTAATCAGTTCACGACGTTCTTTACTCATACTTTCAGGCATGATGATCACTGTTTTAATATGTAAAATAGCGCCTACCATGGCAAGAGCAATACCCGTATTGCCACTCGTCGCTTCTACGATAATACTATTTTCGTGAATGCGACCTTGCTCCTTTGCCGCCTGCAACATACCGAGTACGGCACGATCTTTAACAGAGCCACCTACATTATATTTTTCAAGTTTTACATAAATATTAGTATGCTGTAATTGATATACCGGCGTTTTACCGATAAGTTCAGTTGTTTGGTTTGTTACTATGCTCATCTAATCCTCCCTCTAGCGATAGATGATAAAAATCGTCCTTAGGAAAATCCCAAGGACGATATAATATTTCACCTTGTTATTCACTATACACGGGATATAACCGTTTATGTATTCTAATTAATACAACCATACTCTATCATCTGTATTAATCCATTGTCAAGAGAATGAGAATAGCTTTTAAAACCCTAAAAATACAGGAAATAACTAGGTTCATCTATTTACTTGTAAGAATGTCCACCACGATATCCCAAGTGATAGGCACCAATATGATGGCTAGAGCCAAAGCAATAAAGAGAACGGCTCCCACCAATACACTTAGACGAGGAACTAAGGATATGACAACGCTCTTAGCCAAACCAGATAGTTTACTAAAATCATGATGCAACGCTACATGCCCCCACAGGAAGCCTGCTACTACATAGGAAATTATATAAGGATCTAGCAGTAGATGCGTAGACAACTCATTATTTTCATGCATAATGCGGTTGATAACGGGTGAGACTAGTACATTCACTAGCATAGCTAAAACCTTGAACCACACAACGCAGACAATATATGTCCACATGCTCCTCTTGGTCATCCAGAGCATGTATAGGAGTCCTATTATACTTGCTCCCAGCGAGCCTTTCTCGCCCTCCATGTATCGCTCCATCCAAGATGGCTGATCCTTGCCTGACTCTACTTGGCTGTAGTAAAAGGATAGATTTCTTTCACCATGTGCTACATCGACAAGCCCCAAAACTTGGAATAACACAAGCAAAAACATGATAGCTACAATGACTTGGAAACTTTCACTAAAGAAAATATCCATAAAATCAACATCAAGATGACCTATGTTCATAAGGTTGCCGTATATATCGTAAAAGGCTAGATATACAGCATTTGTTAGGAACAGGTCCATAACAAATAGGAGCAACACAAAAATAATATAGCCATTCCATCGAGTCCATTTGCTTTGTGATTCTATATAGGTATTTGACCCTACCATAATCGACGCAGGGTGTATAGACAAGGTCACACCAATCATAAAAAACATTACAAACGATGTGACCATTGTTAAATATTCGTATGCCATATTAACGGTATGCTACGCGCTCTGGCTGCATGTCGTGGAAGTGAAGGCGCTCTTTTGCAGTCTTTTCCCACTCGGTACCAGGCTTGCCATAGTTTGCGTATGGATCGATAGATAAACCACCACGAGGCGTAAACTTCCCCCATACCTCGATATATTTGGGTTCCATCAACTTTACGAGATCTTTCATGATGATGTTGATGCAGTCCTCGTGAAAGTCACCGTGATTGCGAAAACTAAATAGATATAACTTCAATGACTTGGACTCTACCATTTTCTTATCTGGAACATAAGAAATGTAGATGGTCGCAAAGTCTGGTTGACCTGTCATAGGACACAAGCTGGTGAACTCAGGACAATTAAACTTAACGAAATAATCATTATCTGGGTGCTTGTTATCAAACGCCTCTAACACCTGTGGCGCATAATCAGTAGGATAATCGGTCTTGTGACCTAACATCGTTACCCCTTGTAACTCTTTTTCAGATCTGCCGGATGCCATAAGGAACCTCTTTCTATTAAATATAAATTCTGCGAAATCATTCAATATAAATAAATTATATCATACGTAGTGCTAAAAAAGTCCTCCCTCAGGTCTAGTTAAACTGTTAGTAACAACTAATGCATCTAATAACATGCTCTCAAACATCAAATCCATAAAAACTAAAAGGACACTATGGCTCCAACCCATTCAGTAATACCGCTCACTGAAGATTAGACTATAGCGTCCTTTTTTAGATTCATATACCTTATATTAGCATTATACGTTAATCAATAGATCTTGCTATATGTACGGTCAGAGTATCTAATAATAGGTCAAAATATATAAATATATGTATAAAGCTGCTAGAAATAACCAAACATATACGCCAGCTTTAAAATTAAACTGATATTTTTCTACTTTATCACTTTCAAACTCATTATTTTTAAGCATAAAGTACATTCCAACTAAAGAAATCCCCATACAAAATATCCACCAAAACAACATAGTAAATGGAGATATTAAATTACGTATGAAAAATATTCCAAACCCGAGTACTAAGCTAAAAGTATAGATAATTCGAGCTAAACTAAGCTTACCTTTATGCGTAATAAGTTTGTATATGAGGAATATAATACCAAGTATTATAATCAGATCTTGATACATTACTTATCTACATCCCTTTTCAAATTAAATTTAATTTCATCTTTAATGCGATCGCCAAATGTTGCACCAGCAACACCAACAGCAAAAGCCCCTACAGGGCCAGCACCACTTCCTACAAGTCCGCCACCTAATCCAGTAGCTATAGGAATTAAATCAGCTTCCCAGGCCTTTGCTAGTTCACGCCCACTGTATACCTGATAGTCCATATATAAGTCCTTAGCTAAATAACCAATTAAAACAGGACCTCCAGTTCGAGAAACAGTACGTGCAAATTTTGATGCCTTTTCAGCATAATGAACATATCCAACCCATGGTTGATTTCCTACTTCAGATAGCATATTTTGAGCAACAGACTTGCCTAAATCATCTTTAGTCCAAACAAATTCTGGTTTAATAATAGACTTGGGGATTGTATTTTCATTACGCTTAACAACACCTAATTTCTCTCTATCCAAATGATTAAGATTTTTATCATAAAATCGTCTACGACTTAAAGCATCAAATATGGAACTTTCTCCTTTACGTGGGCTTCCAAAAGTTTTAAATGATGATTTATAATCTCTATACCCATTTTCATTAAGATCTAAGGTTGGTAAATCAACCATATTAAAATAATACCCATGCCGTGCAAACAAAGCTCTTACAGCATTATAATACTCTGATACCTTACTAGGATTATTAACACCGACTTCATCCTTAATTATTTTATTGTGTAATGCATACATCTCATCAAGAATTTCATCAGCTTGTTGAAAATAAATTTTTTGCCACTTTGCGTCTATCGCTTCGTGCTCTTCATTACTTTTTGCTTTTGAATATTCCTGTTTATACAATTTTATTTGCTCATGTGTCAAATAATTATTCTGTGTAGCAGATAATGAAATACCAGAACCCAATGAAGAGTATGAAACTATATTACCTAATATTGCACTAGCAATTTTATATACATCAGAGTTATCAACATATTTACCATCAGCATTTATTGTACTATTAGGATGTTTAGCTAGTTCCTTAGCAATAGCCCCCACCATTATCTCATTAGCACTAGCAGTTGCAAAACCGTCTAAACTGGAGCCTCCAGCCATATTAGAGACTACTACACCGAAACCACCGTGTAAAGCAACTTTATAAATGCCGCCATCTTTCTATTTATCAGCTTCTTTTTGATATCGTTTTTTTAGAGTTTCATCAGAAGTGTTAACTGCTTTTTCCTCATACTTCTGAGCTTGCTTCATTGCAATATCCCCAATTAATTTAAACCCTTCGTCAGATACAGCGTTAACGTACTCCATACGTTCTTTTACATCAGTCTTATCAAATATAGGTTTAATACTATTGAGTACATGTTCAGTATCTCTGTTAATAACAGTAAGTGTTTTATGCTCTACTTCTACCAATATATCATTACTAATAGCAGATTTTGTTGTAGATTGTGCCTCATCTGATACTGGAATAGAAACTACCGGAGATAACCCTAATGGATTGATTCTACCAAGAATACCTGTTGCTTCAGATTCTACTGAAGGAATTTAATAATGTTGGAGGTGGCACCATTATTGTGTCACCTCCAACATTGATTATAGAACCTATTTAAATACTGTAATTCATACTAATACCATGGCGTTAGCAAAACCCATTTACTGGGAACTGTAATGGCATAGTTATCATCATCATAATAACGATCGTCAGAATACTTCAACTTAAATCCATAATCAGTATGTAAATAAGGCCCCTCCGAATAATATGAGCTAAATGATGAATCAAATTTGTGATAGACTAAATATTTATAATTGAATGTTCCATTAAACAAATAGTTATATTTACAAAAAATAATTTTATCATCATCTTCACGATAGCATAATACTTTTTCAAATATAACAAGCGGTTCATCAAAAAGACTATCTTTATAAATTACGGTTCCATTATTTAAAATTTGAATCTTTAATCCTTCAAAGGACTCCGTAGCATAGCGCTCAGAAAAGATAAAAACATATACTCGTTCTACTGGATTTAAGATTAAACATATCCCGATACATAATAATATAAAAATGATATAGCGTTTTAATTTCATTATTATTTTCACTGCATATTACCTCGACCCTCTACATAGATATCCCTTAAAGTTTTTAATCTGAACTATTTAACTAAATACAAGCCCAACAGAACATATACGATTCCTACTATCAAACCTAAAACTCACACTATGCTCAGGATATAAGAAGTAAATTATCATAAAATCATACTATTCTTAACTTATCAAATCTAAAATCAATTTGAACACGAGAGTTAGTCAGAGTCCTCATTTCCTGCATATGAACACCAATACCATTAATCATGTTTCCTATAGAACTATATATATCTTGTTCCTTCTTAAAATCATATCGATCTGTAACTATTCCATTGATAAAATATGTATCATCATGAGATCTAAACGCTTTAAAAGATATACTAGCACCATGAACACCTAAAGCTAAATCTAATGTAGCCAAGCCGCTTCTCAAATTCCCAATCTTTAAATCATTAAAGGCTCTAGTTTCATTAAACTCAATAGGAATTGTGGCTATAACAGTCTTAGGATTTGTTATTGGACTGTTTTTTATAGCATTTATTATGGCCTCTTTCACCATATCAGAGTTCTCTACTTTTTTACTTCCTAAGCTATTATATTGATATAGTATATTTTTGGTACCTTTACTAGCCTGCTTTGTAATATCAGATGCTAACCCCATAGTTTCATAGCCTATTATCTGAGGCATATTAGCTGATAAAGACTCAATGGATCCTCCTTGAATTTGATCGGCTAATTCTTGAATTACACCTTTCTCAACCTTAGAAATAGCTATATTAAGCTTTGTAAGATCAGCTAGCTTTAAATTACTATTACTATATTTAGGCTGCAAAAAAAGTTCTCGTCTAGATTTAGCCTGACTAAAACTAGTATAATACTTAACTCCTGTAGACTTATCTAACAAAGTATATCCTATTGAATCATCAAGATTATTAGATAAATCAAATGTTTGATACAAATCAAGATAATACGTTTTGATAGCATTTAGATATTCATCATACGTACTATAATTCTTTCTTTGTATTTTATCTGATAGCTCATTTAGTAGCCATTCATTATGTTCAACCTCACGTCTATCACTAATCTTTCTAAAATTAAAATTTATAGGATCTGAAGACACAATATGCTTATTATCTTGATCCAAAATTGCATAATAATTTTTATTCTCTATGGATACCCCTTCTAAGCCTTTACCAATTAGAATTTCTTCACCAATTAAAGCAGAAGCTGCTTTTACAAACATTAAATATTTATTAAAGTCTAATTTATCTGATTCACTTACAAATATTTTATTTCTTAACACTTCTAATTCAGCTTCTTGTTCATTATCAATTTTTTCCCACTTCTCACGAACTTTTAATTTTTCAATCTCCGTTGATGCCTCCTTAAGTTCTTTTAAATACATAATAATTTGCTTATGTGTCAAATAATTATTTTGTGTAGCAGATAATGAAATACCAGAACCCAATGAAGAGTGTGAAACTGTATTACCTAATATTGCACTAGCAATTTTATATACATCAGAGTTATCAACATATTTACCATCAGCATTTATTGTACTATTAGGATGTTTAGCTAGTTCCTTAGCAATAGCCCCCACCATTATCTCATTAGCACTAGCAGTTGCAAAACCGTCTAAACTGGAGCCTCCAGCCATATTAGAGACTACTACACCGAAACCACCGTGTAAAGCAACTTTATAAATGCCGCCATCTTTCTATTTATCAGCTTCTTTTTGATATCGTTTTTTTAGAGTTTCATCAGAAGTGTTAACTGCTTTTTCCTCATACTTCTGAGCTTGCTTCATTGCAATATCGCCAATTAACTTAAAGCCTTCATCAGATACAGCATTAACGTATTCCATACGTTCTTTTACATCAGCCTTATCAAATATTGGTTTAATACTATTGAGTGCATGTTCAGTATCTCCGTTAATAGTAGTAAGAGTTTTACCCTCTACTTCTACCAATATAGCATCGCTAATAGCAGATTTAGTGGTAGATTGGGTTTCATCTGATACTGGAATAGAAACTACCGGAGATAGCCCTAATGGGTTGATTTTACCGAGAATACCTTTTGCTGTCAATCCAGACATATTCATGGCTATACCAGATTTTTTAGCCTTATAAGACGCTTCATTATGAAGGTCTTCCATAACTAGAGATTTGGTAGACAGCTTATTTTTTTCAGGTGTAGCTTTACTAGTTATAATAGCACCTTTTAATGTTGTCGTATTGCCAACAGTAATATTCACACCATCATTACCTGCATGT
>CAMUQE010000081.1 GCA_947096075.1 Veillonella parvula
GATGTATATTTAAGCATATAGATACAAAATATAGTACGGATTTGTAATAATATAGTAAGTTGTAAGATAAGATATATGTATTTACAGAGTAGAAAGGCCTATGAATATGAGCGTAAAAAAACAAGAATTTGATATTACAGGTATGCACTGTGCAGCCTGTGTAAAACGCGTTGAAAACGTCGTTTCTAAAGTCGAGGGCGTAGAATCTGTTAAGGTCAACCTTTTAACTCGAAAGGGGAGCGTTGAATATAAAGATGGCGCTACTATAGATTCACAACAGATTATTGATGCTATTACAAATATTGGTTTTGGTGCTGCAGAAGCAGACGAAACAAAGCAAGAAATAGAAAAGGTTAACTTAAAACCTCATATTACACGCCTTATTATTGCCGCCTGTATGGCGGTACCGATGATGATTAATATGACGTTACATCGATTTGGTATTCAGGCATTGCCTGTATGGGTAGAGTTTGTTCTTGCTACTATTGCTCAGTTCGGTCCAGGTCTCATGTTCTATAAGAGTGCTTGGAGCGCTGTAAAAAATGGAGCGCTTACGATGGATGTGCTCGTTGTAATGGGTACGACGGTAGCCTATTTATTCAGTATCTATAACTGGCAATTTCATCCTGAACTAGGCCCTCATGGAATTTACTTTGAAACCTCTGCATGGCTCATTACATTCATCCTTCTTGGTAAGCTGTTAGAAGAAATTGCAAAGGGTCGTACCTCTGAAGCACTTCAAAAATTGATTGCTTTACAACCTGCAACAGCTCATGTGTTGCGTGATGGAGAATTTGTGGACATCCCTACATCTAAGGTGGTAGCAGGTGATATTTTACAGGTTCGAGCAGGCGAAAAAATTCCAGTAGACGGTACGATTACTGATGGCTACTCCACCGTAGACGAGGCTATGCTGACCGGTGAAAGCTTACCGGTAGAAAAACAAGTTGGTTCTGAAGTTATTGGTGCTACTATAAACCTAAGTGGTGCTTTTACCATGGAAGCTAAGCGTATCGGTTCTGATACGATGTTGTCTCAAATCATCAAGGTTGTAGAAGAAGCACAAACATCCAAGGCTAGTATTCAACGCATTGCAGATATCGTGGCTCAATATTTCGTACCGACCGTTATTGGCCTTGCTGTTTTGACAGGTTTCGTATGGTACTTCATTATGGGAGATTCTATTAACGTTGCTCTCATTAATGCAACAGCGGTACTGGTTATCGCATGTCCTTGTGCTCTTGGTCTTGCTACACCAACATCTATCATGGTTGGGTCTGGCCTTGGTGCGGAACACGGTGTGCTCATCAAGAGTGCAGAATATCTTGAAAAAGCGGGTAAACTCGATGCCATTGTTATGGATAAAACAGGCACCCTCACACAAGGTGTGCTAGATGTGACGGCTTTCAAAAATTATAGTGGCGATGAAAGTAAAAATATGTCCATTATGATGGCCCTTGAGAGTGGCACATCTCATCCAATTGCAAAGGCTATGGTCTACTACGGTGAAGATCAGGGATATAAAGGTAAGGATATTGAACTAGAAAGTTTTGGTGATGTACCTGGTAAAGGCCTACAAGGGTCATATCAAGGCGTATCGGTACAACTTGGTCACAGCCGTTGGATGAACGAACTAGGTTACGATTTAACTGCGGTTCAAGAAGATATTTTACGCTTTGAAGAACAAGGTGCTTCCGTATCTGTTCTCGCTGTAGATGGTGTCATCAGTGCATTGTGGGCCGTAGAGGACGAATTACGTCCAGAAACCATCGAGGTTGTTAAAGAATTACATGCTCAAGGTATTGATGTATGGATGCTTACTGGTGATAATCGTCGAACTGCTCAATATATTGCTAAACAGGCGGGTATCTCCCATGTTATAGCTGAAGTATTGCCTCAAGACAAGGCTAGTAAGGTAAAAGAATTACAAGATAAAGGTCTTGTAGTGGGGATGGTTGGTGACGGTATCAATGATGCTCCTGCTCTCGTTACGGCAGATATTGGTTTTGCTATTGGCAGCGGTACAGATATTGCGGTAGAAGCAGCCGACATCGTCCTTGTACGAAATGATTTACATACCTTGGTACAAGCAGTACGACTCAGCCGTAAGACAATGACCAATATTAAACAAAACCTATTCTGGGCATTGATCTTTAACTGTATTGGCATTCCTTTGGCCGCAATAGGTGCATTAAATCCAATGATTGCGGGTACAGCGATGGCATTTAGCTCTGTAACAGTCGTAGGTAACTCGCTTCGTTTGAAACGAGCAAAAATCTAATTGATATATGATAAAAACAGCATCTATACAATTGTATAGGTGCTGTTTTTAACTTGTTCCATTCTGTTGCAAATATTTTAATTCCTATAAACTCGGTATTTTTATAGTACATATCATCTGCTATACTGAGTTTAGTTATTTGTTTAGCAAGAGAGGATTTTGGCTATGAAATTAAAGACTCGTGATATAGTATATATTGGATTTATTGCCGCTTTGTGTGCAGTAGCAACAACAATTCGCATTGAAATACCTGGTGGAGCCATGGTGCATCTTGGTTCAGCGGCTCTCTTTACGACATCAATTTTGTTTGGTGGTTTATATGGTGGTTTAGGCGCAGCAATTGGATCTGCACTATTTGATCTCTTTGGTGGTCATACACAATACATCGTGTTTTCTTTCTTTATTAAAGGGATTGCAGGCCTTATTGTAGGTGGTTTGACTGCAGGTTATTTGCCACCATCTATTAATAAACCTACTGCATCCTTTGGCCGAATCTTGGTAGCTCTTATTATCGGTGCTATTTGGACAGCTTTTGGCTACTTCCTTGCATGGTGGTTTGTTCTTGAAAGTGCGGTCGTAGCAGCTAGCAAAATTCAATACTCCTTGATTACAAGTGCCGCAGGTATTGTGGTGGCTATCGTGTTAACGCCGAAATTACAAATAGTAGTACGTAGACTATTTACAAAAAATTAATGGAGAGAACAATTGTAGATTCTTTATGAAAGTGACTTAATAATGGGGGCTATTAATAGGTTACATTATAGTAGACAGAGGTTTTTATGAAAGTTCTAAATTTAGATCACCTAGTTATCACAACCGCAGACTTGAAGCGATGTCTTTATTTTTATGGTGATATTCTTGGAATGGATATAGTAGAACGGGATGGGAGATATGCCATATTTTTTGGCAATCAAAAGTTTAATATTCATACGAAGCCTGCAGAATTTCTCCCTGCTGCAGAAAAACCTACGTATGGTAGTCTAGATATATGCCTTGTAGTTGAAGAGCCTATAGACGTTGTAAAATGTGATATAGAGGAAAAAGGATATCCCATAGAACTTGGTCCTGTAGCTCGTCATGGAGTACGAGGGGACATGAAAAGCATTTATTTAAGAGATCCTGATGGGAATTTAGTAGAACTTTGTCATTATAATCTGTAGCATTTCAAGTTAAGGTATATAAATCGTACCTTATTTTTTTAATAGTTAAAGAGCGCACATTAGCATAATTTTATTAGCTAATGTGCGCTCTTTTATTACTTTTAGTGTATATCAATTGTTTAGTACATTAAAAATTACAAAGGTCATTTAGGTTTTCGGACATGGTAGGGTGTGTGAAGATTTGATTTTTGAAATATGTATATGGAATGTTATTATCCATAGCCATTTTTATTAAGTTAATCAATTCTTCTGCGCCTTGTGAATAGAGTGTAGCACCCAAGATTAAGTCGTTATCCGCATCCACAACAATTTTAAAGGCGCCTTTTAAATAGTCGTTTACATGTGCTCTAGGCATGGTAGCTACGAGCATTTCCTTCGTTTTAACCATATATCCTTGGTTGATTGCATCTTCTTCTGTAAGACCTACACGAGAAAGTGGAGGTGTTAAAAAGGTCGTATAAGGAATATTTTTACGATCTTTTAAGGTATATTGGCTGTTACCTGTAAGTGCGCCAAATACGATACGGAAGTCATCAAGAGATATATATGTGAATTGAGGACCACCGTTTACATCACCGACTGCGTATACATCAGGAACGGAGCTTTCACAAGTATCATTAACTACAATCGCACCGCGTTCGTTAGTAGCGATGTCCGTATGTTCTAAACCGATATTAGCTGTATTGGCTTTGCGACCTGTAGCGTATAGAACAGCATCAAAAGTATAGTTTTGATTATTAGCGGTGATAACTGGTTTGCCGCCATCATTGGATACAGAGTTTAATGTCACATTATTAAGAATAGTAATGCCTTGCTCAGCTAAGTACTCAGTGGCTAGCTCTTGAACGATAGGTTCTTCGCGTTTTAAGATGCTAGATTCGATGTTGAATACGGTTACCTTAGCACCAAGTTTAGCATATAGACTGGCAAATTCAAGACCGATAGGACCAGCACCGATAACGCCTAATGTACTTGGTTGAGTAGGCAATTGTTGAATCTCAGTACTATTATAGAAACCTGTAGCTGTATCGATGCCAGAAATATTAGGTTTGATTGCTACAGCACCAGTGTTAATAACGATAGTGTCAGCAGATAATATAATCTTATCCTCGCCAGCAGTAACGGCGATTTCTTTATTACTAATGAATGCACCATGCCCGGTATAGACATCGACATGTTCATTTGTATCTAACATACCGAAGTTTTTATTGCGTAAACGAGATGTAACAACCTCGCGTTGGTTTAATACTTGATCGTATGATAAGCCTTTTGATGCGGCAATGATCATCGTCTTAGTAGGGATACATGCGATATTAATACATGTACCACCGTACATTAGTGGATTTTCTTCAATCATGGCTACGGATTTGCCCATAGAGCCAAATTTTGCGGCTAAGGTTTTACCGGCCTTGCCAAAACCTAAGACGATAATGTCATATTGTTTGGTATTCATACAATACCTCCTATCTTTCATATTGAAAATATTAGATATTGATATTATAGCATATTATTATAGATATAAAAGTAGAAATTAGAATTAATTATCATTGATTATGAATTAAATTTGTTTTGAATGATTATGTTAAGGTAGTCAATTAGTTTATTGGTTTTTGGTTCATTTAAGGGAATGAGATAGCTTGTATATCTGTGATTTATATGTATTATAGTAAATTAAATGTGTTAAGTATTTCTACTTGACACATTTCTTTATGTACGGTAGTATATGTAAAGTAATATGACTTGACAGTGATGGAGGTGGCGAAATGGAAGAACGAGTACTCATAAGTTTGCTCTTAGATTTCTATGGGCCATTGTTGACGGACAAGCAACGCATGTCCTTACAACTTCATCACGAAGATGATATGTCTCTTGGTGAGATTGCCGAGGAATTAGGCGTATCACGACAGGCTGTACACGATAATTTACAGCGTGCTCGACACATTTTAAATGATTACGAATCTAAATTGCACTTGGTGGCACAATATGAACAACGGGAAGGCTTGCTTTCACAGTTGAAAGCAACCTTGCCTAAAGAGGTGTTGGCAGAAACTAAGGTGCAACAAGTATTGGCGCAAATGGAGGGATATTATGGCATTTGATAGCTTGTCAGAAAAACTGCAAGAAGCCTTTCAATCCTTAAAGGGGAAGGGCAAAATTACAGAAGATGATGTCAATCTTGCGTTGCGTCAGGTACGTACGGCTCTATTAGAAGCGGACGTTAACTTTATGGTAGCAAAGGACTTTGTTAAGTCCATTAAGGAAAAGGCCCTTGGTGAAGAGGTGTTCGGTTCCTTGAATCCAGCTCAAACGGTTATTAAAATCGTAAATGATGAATTAACAGCTCTCTTAGGTGGTACGCAAAGTCGTATCATGATTTCCAGCAAGCCTCCAACTATTATCATGCTCGTTGGTTTGCAAGGTGCTGGTAAAACTACAACGGCTGGTAAACTAGCTGTATACCTACGCAAACAAGGTAAGCGTCCGATGCTCGTAGCTGCCGACGTATATCGCCCAGCTGCGATTACTCAGTTGCAAGTAGTAGGTAAGCAAATTGATATTCCAGTATTTGCAGATGAAACACCTGGTGCGAATCCAGTAGATATTGCGCGTCGCGCCGTAGAGCAAAGCACACATATGCTGAAAGATGTTGTTATCATCGATACCGCAGGTCGTTTGGCTATAGACGAAGTCCTTATGGATGAATTGTCCAACATTAAAGCGGCTGTTCGCCCTCATGAAATTTTACTCGTTGTAGATTCCATGATCGGTCAAGATGCGGTAACAACAGCTCAAACCTTTAATGAAAAATTAGGCGTTGATGGTGTTATTCTTACTAAACTCGATGGTGATGCACGCGGTGGTGCCGCACTGTCTATCAAAGCCGTAACAGGCTTGCCAATCAAGTTCACTGGTGTGAGCGAAAAAATGGATGGTTTTGATGTATTCTATCCAGACCGCATGGCTTCTCGTATTCTCGACTTGGGCGACTTTAAAACATTGATTGAAAATGTACAAGGCGCTATCGATGAAGAAGAAGCTCGTGAAATGGCTAAGAAAATGGCAAAAAACAATTTCACCTTGGATGACTTCTTAAAACAGATGAATCAGGTGAGAAAGTTAGGGCCATTACAAAATATTATTGGCATGTTGCCAGGCATGGGGCAAATTAAGGATCAATTAAAGGACCTTGATTTGAATAGTAAAGAGGTGCGTCGTATTGAGGCTATCATTACATCCATGACGGCGGCAGAGCGAGAAAATCCAAGTATTCTTAATGGTTCTCGTCGCAAGCGTATTGCATTAGGTTCTGGTACACAGGTTCAAGATGTAAATCGCTTGTTGAAACAATTTGAAGAAGCGCGGAAGATGATGAAGCGCATGCAAGGTTTACGTGGCGGTAAGGGCGGCTTCCCTGGAATGCCTAAATTACCGTTTATGTAATACATGGGCAGGGGCGCTGAACTTGTCCATTTACATCAGTATAAGGAGGTGAATTTCACAATGTTAAAAATTCGTTTGACTCGTTTAGGTGCTAAAAAAGCTCCTTTCTACCGTATCGTAGTTGCTGACGCACGTGCTCCACGTGAAGGTCGTCCTGTTGACACAATTGGTCAATATGATGCTACTAAACAACCAGCTATCGTTAATGTAGACGAAGAAAAAGCTTTGGCTTGGTTAGCTAAAGGTGCTCAGCCTACTGACACTGTTCGCTCCTTGTTCAAAAAACAAGGCGTTATGCAAAAATTTGCAGACGCTAAAAAGTAATTAATAGAGAGGCATACTGTGATGATAGAATTAATTTCATTAATTGCGAAATCATTAGTGAAGCAGCCTGATGCCGTTTCTGTTACCATGGTCCAAAAGGGGAATGTTGAAGTTTACGAACTTCATGTAGCCCCAGAGGATATGGGCAAAGTCATCGGAAAGCAAGGTAGAATTGCAAAAGCGATTCGATCTGTGGTGAAAGCGGCGGCTATTAAAGAGAACAAAAAGATATCTGTTGATATTGTCTAAAAGGGAGTATTCCAATGGAAGAAATGACATTACGTGTCCCTGTAGCAGTAAAAGCAAAAGTAACAGACGACTTGAAAGCGAAAATTGTATCCGATCTTGAAACTCGCCTTGATATGGTAAATAAAGATTTGAAAGCAATTGAGTTTCAAGCCCAACGTATTTTGGCTGATGCAGCTAAAGTTGATGCTACAAGTCTTACTGCTATTCGTCAACAAATCGACGAAGAAAAAAATAAACGCTTGGCTTTCAAAGAAGAAGTAACAGCTAAATTGAAGGATGCTAAGGAGTTGTCTTTAGGAACTGAAATTCCTCAAGGTACATTAGAGCAAACAGTTACCGTTAAAATCGGGGATAATTTGGATGCCTTGATGGGCGCTGAAATCCTATTAGAAGACGGTAAGATCGTTGCGTTTCGTCAATAATGAAGCATAACGATTTCATCACGATAGGTGTTATCATCGCCCCGCACGGTGTGCGGGGTGATCTTCGTATTATGCCTCAAACCGATTTTCCAGAACGGTTTATGCATATGGATGCCTGTTACATCGATGGTAAAGAATACCACGTTGCATCCGCACGATTTCACAAGCAATTTGTTTTAGCATCTTTTAAGGAAATTCCTAATCGCAATACGGCTGAACTATTCACTAAGAAAGCAATTCAAGTTCGTCGTGAAGATTTAGTGGAATTGCCAGAAGGTCGTTACTATATTTTTGATATCATTGGTCTTGAGGTACAAGATACTATGGGTAACGTGCTTGGCACAGTTACTGATGTATTACAACCAGGTGCTAATGATGTCTATGTGGTCTCCAAAGATGGGGAACCAGATCAATTATTTGCAGCCATTGAAGAGGTCGTTAAAGACATCAATGTGAAAAATAAATTGATGATCGTAGATCCGCCTGAATGGATATAATCATTTGGGCGGTTTTGTTTTATCTACATATAGGTATATTATCGTAAAAGTTATATAAGGCTCTGTCACAACAAATGGTTGATTTTGACGAGAAATAGCGTATAATAATAG
>CAMUQE010000082.1 GCA_947096075.1 Veillonella parvula
GATGAAAGTTGCCTAATTGGGGAATTGACCATTCAAGCTGGATTGACTCATTCTGAGCAGTTGGTACCTCATATTGATATGCTATTACGAGCTTCTCAAGTTGAAAAAAGTGAATTAAAAGGTATTATGGTTAGCATTGGACCTGGTTCTTTTACAGGCTTACGTATTGGTATGGGGACAGCTAAAGCTATGGCTTATGCCTTACAAATTCCTTTATATGGCGTAATGACCATGGACAGTTTAGCTCGTAATGTAGCTTATACGGACCGCACGATTTGTACCGTTATCGATGCTCAGAAAAAACATGTCTATGCAGGTATCTACAAATATGATGGTAATGAATTGGTCTGCAAAGAGGAGCCTTTTGTCATTGCTGCTAATGATTTATTAGATCGACTCCGAGCCTCTGAAGAATATGTAGTGTTCCTTGGGGATGGCGTTAAGCGAATAGAGAAGCTACTAGATGAAAGTGATACAAATTTAACGATTTTAGATATATCGCAACGTATTCCAAAAGCTAGTTCTCTATTACTAGCTGGCCGTAGATTGGTAGGCTCTGAAGAGAGTTCTGACCCTATGGATATGGTTCCTTATTATATTCGACGATCAGAAGCAGAAGTGTTATGGGAAGAACGCCATAAAAATAATCCTGAAATGTTGAAACAAAATCCTACAGTTGTAGTTACTGAGGCAGCAGGAGTCGAATAATGGAGATTCGTTTGGCTACAATAGATGATGCTCAAGCTATCTATACTATTGAACAACAGTCTTTTTCTGTTCCTTGGAGTTTAGAATCTGTTCTCGTTGAGTTAGAAGGGGCATCAAATAAATTATATATGGTAATTTGTGAGGAGAACAAAATTGTTGGATATGCAGGTGCTTGGCTTGTATACGATGAAGGTCAAATTACGAATATCGCCATTATTCCTTCCGCACGAGGTAAGGGATACGGATCAAAACTTACAAAACAATTAATAGATGAATGTCTTATGAGAGGTATGAAAGAAATTTTCTTAGAGGTGCGCATATCTAATCTTGCAGCATTGGCTATGTATAGAAATTTAGGATTTTCTGTAAAAGGAATTCGTAAAGATTATTATTCAGAGCCTATGGAAGATGCTTATATTATGTCTCTCGTTTCAGAGGAAATAGAATGAGTATATACACATTAGCCTTGGAAAGTAGCTGTGACGAAACCTCTGCTTCTGTCCTTAAGGACGGGCGCACTGTTTTGTCTAATGTTATTTCAAGCCAAGTGCCAATACATAGAAAATTTGGTGGCGTTGTACCTGAAATTGCATCACGTCATCATATAGAACAAGTGATACCCGTAATAGACCAAGCATTACGTGATGCAAATGTGACTTTACAAGATATCAATCATATTGGTGTTACGTATGGGCCAGGTCTTGTAGGGGCTTTATTAGTTGGTGTAGCTGCTGCAAAAGGGTTATCCTTTGCTACAGGGATTCCCTTGGTGCCAGTGCACCATATGGAAGGTCATATTTTTGCTAACTTTTTAGCTAATCCAGAACTGGAGCCTCCGTTTTTAAGTCTCGTTGTATCTGGTGGTCATACCATGTTAGTACATGTAAAAGGATATGAAGAATTTGATGTTCTTGGTCAAACACGAGATGACGCAGCTGGCGAGGCTTTTGATAAGATTGCACGGGTTATGGGATTCCCTTATCCAGGGGGCCCTCATATCGATGCCCTTGCCGTTGAAGGGAATCCAGAGGCTATTGAATTTCCAAAGGCTTTAAGTGAACCAGGTAATTTTGAATTTAGCTTTAGTGGTTTGAAATCCGCAGTTTTAAACTATTTAAATAGTAAGCAACAAAAGAATGAGCCTATTAATCAAGCTGATGTGGCCGCATCATTCCAGAAGGCCATCGTAGATGTGTTAGTAGAAAAGACGAAAGATGCCGCACATACTTTAGGTGAAAGTCGTATTACTATTGCTGGCGGTGTATCAGCTAATAAAGGATTACAAAAGGCTTTAGAAGCTATGTGTGTAGAAGAAGGCTTTACTTATTACAAACCACATAAAATTTTGTCTACTGACAATGCGGCCATGATTGGATGCCGAGCTTATTATATGGCGCAGGCCGGAAAATTTTGCGATTTAACATTGAATGCAAAGCCCAGTGTTGAAATTGGATACGTATCTTGGAAAGAGGATTAATCGTGGATATTGGTCAAGATATTTTAAATAGAACACCATTAGGACCATTACAAACCTCATTACTTGAGCATATTAGTAAACTCATATCCTTTGGCGAGTCTTTAACTCGTCAAAGGATACAGATTTTTACACCCCTACTAGAGACAGGACAAGGTGAGAAATCACAACAATGTGCAGATATGCTATGCATAGAACGCAGTGATCAAGGGATTACTACATGTCAATTAAAAGGCAGTCATACGTGGCATGCTATGATGAAAGATGGTCAACCACTTATCGGGTTAGATGACAAGCAGCGTCAATATGTCTTTCCTATCGTAGACAACGGAGGTCGTATTATTGGGGGTATATCTTTTACATTATCACCATCTATTAAGGCAGAACAATATGAGCAAGAATATTTTTTGTCTGATACGATGCAACGTCTTATGCTGACGGCTACTGATGAACAAATATTGTCTTACGAACCCATGTCCTATTTTGATGGTTTAATTATTTTCGACGACACTTATAAAATACTGTATGCTAACGATGCAGCTATGAAGTTAGTAGATGTATTAGGCTTTGATCGTCGCTTGGTAGGTTCATCAATTTTTAGCAGTACCTTAAAGATGTCCGCTATACAGCAGGTATTATTAGATAGAAGTATACGTACAAATGAAGAAATCTATCAAGATATGGTAATTCGTCAGCACATGATTCCTATTGCTATGGGGCGCAATGAAACGAGGTGCTTTTTAGTTCTTCATGATTGTACTCGTGAAAGTAAACAGCAACAAGAATTATTGGTTAAAAATTCCATTATCAAAGAGGTTCATCATCGTGTAAAAAATAACTTACAAACTGTAGCAGGGTTATTGCGTATGGAGGCGAGACGCTCTAGCTTGCCAGATGTAAAGCAAGCACTCCAAGAGGGGATTAATCGCATTGAGAGCATGGCTCTAGTTCACGATATAGTGTCTCATTACGATGAGGATTATATTGGTATACGATCAATTTATGATGAATTATGTCGTTTGTTGCGTATGAGTATGGTGCGACAAGACCAAGAGGTTACTTTTACTTACAGTGGTGAAGATATGCTAATTTCTTCTCATATGGCGAGTTATGTATCTCTTATAATTAATGAATTGATTACGAATAGCTTAGAACATGGGTTAGACGGGAATCGTGGAAATGTTCATCTAGCAGTTACTGATGCAGGTAGTACAATTAAACTGGCTTTTACAGATAACGGAAAAGGATTGCCTAGTGATTTCTCTGTTTCTTCTAATAAACGGTTAGGTTTAACAATTATTAATAATTTAGTTACTCATGAATTAAAAGGAAGTTTATCCATAGAAAATACTGGAACAGGTGTATTGGTGACGATATATATGAAAAAGGAGGCATAAATGCGCGTTTTAATCGTGGATGATGAATCCCTAATACGTATGGATTTACGAGATATTATTGAGTCTTGTGGTCATGAAGTCGTTGCAGAAGGTACAAATGGTGTTGAAGCTTTAGCACTTTGTAAAAAACATAAGCCAGATATTATATTGATGGATGTTAAGATGCCAGAATTAGATGGTATTGAGGCGGCACGTCAAATTGGCTTTCACCATGAAGCACCTGTAGTATTATTAACAAGTTATAGCCAGCAAGATTTAATCGATAAGGCTCGAGATTCTGGTGTATATGGCTATTTAATTAAACCAGTACGGGAGGAACAGTTAGTTCCTACCTTAGAGATGGCTTTAGGTCGCTATAAAAGTGATGCTCAGTTGCGAGAAAAGATGGCTGAGCTAGAACAGTCATTAGAAGATCGTAAAATCATTCAAAAGGGAACTGGTATATTAATGGAACTATATTCTATATCTGAAGTGGAAGCGTATAATCGGATCCGCACTTTAAGTATGAATAAACAAATATCTATTATAGAAACATGTAATCTCATCATTAAACAGTCTAATAAGTCAAATAATATCTAAAAAGTCAAAAAATCAAAATTAGTACTTGCAATTATTTTAACTTCGGTTATAATAATACTTGTGATTAGCACTCAATGAGTTAGAGTGCTAATAAATTATGGAGATTAACTAGTAAAAAGGAGTGACATTATATGTTAAAACCATTAGCTGACCGCGTTCTTATCCGTCTAGAAGCAAAAGAAGAAAAAACTAAAAGTGGTATTTTCCTTCCTGATACAGCTAAAGAAAAGCCTCAAGAAGGTGTAGTTGTAGCTGTAGGTGCTGGTAAAGTATATGACAATGGTCAACGTGTAGCTCCAGAAGTTAAAGTTGGCGACACTGTTATGTTTGCAAAATATGCTGGTAGCGAATTAGAAATCGATGGCGCTATTCATTTGATTATTAGCGAACGCGATATTTTAGCAGTATTATAATCGCTGATTTATAGTCTATATGACTATAAAAACTGATGATACATTTTATATTGCTTAAGGGCACATATATTTCGTTACATTGGATAGTGTTACTATTTAGGAGGTAATACATATGGCAAAAGAAATCTTGTTTAATGAAGAAGCTCGTCGCGCTTTAGGCCGTGGCGTCGATCAATTAGCAAATGCTGTAAAAGTTACATTAGGTCCAAAAGGTCGTAATGTTGTGTTGGATAAAAAATTTGGTTCCCCAACAATTACAAATGATGGTGTAACCATTGCTCGCGATATTGAACTTCCAGATCCATTTGAAAACATGGGGGCTCAATTAGTAAAAGAAGTTGCTACTAAAACTAACGACGTAGCAGGTGATGGTACTACTACCGCAACAGTATTGGCGCAAGCTATGATTCAAGAAGGTATGCGCAATGTAGCAGCCGGTGCAAACCCAATGATTTTGAAAAAAGGCATTGAAACAGCAGTAAAAACTTTGGTTGAAGAAATTAAAAAACGCTCTATCAAAGTTTCTGGTAAAGCTGAAATTGCTCAAGTTGCAAGCGTATCCGCTGCTGATGAAGAAATCGGTGGTTTAATTGCTGAAGCTATGGAAAAGGTTGGTAATGACGGTGTTATTACTGTTGAAGAATCCAAAGGTTTGCAAACTGCATTAAATGTAGTAGAAGGTATGCAATTTGATCGTGGTTACATTTCCCCTTATATGGTAACTGACCCTGATCGTATGGAAGCCGTTATGGATAACCCATATATCTTGATCACTGATCGTAAAATCAGTGCCATCGCAGACATGTTGCCAACACTTGAAAAAGTAGTAAAAGTAGGCAAAGAACTTCTTATTATCGCTGAAGATGTAGAAGGGGAAGCATTGGCTACATTAGTAGTAAACCGTTTGCGTGGTACATTCAAAGCTGTAGCCGTTAAAGCTCCTGGCTTTGGTGATCGTCGTAAAGCTATGCTTGAAGATATCGCTATCTTAACAGGCGGTACTGTTATTACTGAAGATATGGGTCGTAAGCTTGATTCTGTAGAGCTTGAAGATCTTGGTACAGCTCGTCAAGTTCGCATCACTAAAGATGAAACTACAATCATCGATGGCGCAGGTGATAAAGATGTAATTGCTAAACGCGTTAACCAAATCCGTGCACAAGTTGAAGAAACATCTTCTGATTTCGACCGTGAAAAATTACAAGAACGTCTAGCTAAATTGTCCGGTGGTGTTGCAGTTATCGAAGTAGGTGCTGCTACAGAAGTTGAACTGAAAGATAAGAAACTTCGCATTGAAGATGCATTGAATGCAACTCGTGCAGCTGTTGAAGAAGGTATTGTAGCTGGTGGTGGTACTACATTTATCGATATCATCCCTGCATTGAATACATTGGAAGCTACTGGTGACGTTCAAACTGGTATTAACCTTGTAAAACGCGCTGTAGAAGAACCACTTCGTCAAATCGCATACAACGCAGGTCTCGAAGGTTCTGTAGTAGTAGAAAAAGTTAAAAATACTGAATCTGGCGTGGGCTTCAATGCCTTGACTGAAGAATACATCGATATGGTTAAAGCTGGTATTGTTGATCCTGCGAAAGTTACTCGTTCTGCCCTTCAAAATGCCGCATCTATCGCATCTCTTGTATTAACTACTGAAACAATCGTAGCTGATAAGGTAGATGAAAATGCAGCAGTTCCTGCAATGCCTCCAATGGGTGGCATGGGCGGTATGATGTAATCAACTGCTTAGAATTAAATATATAAGAAATATAATAATCCTAATGAATTGTGAATTACATTTTTTCATATTCATTAGGATTATTTTTTACTAATTTATTAATTTATTGTAATGTTTTAATATTTTAAATAAGATATTATTATATTCAAGCTGATTAGATTTAAAGTGACCAAATTAGGTTGATTACATCGATAAAATTGATTTTGTATACAATGTATGATATAATTCTATAGAATTTAATAGTGAGTCTTATTGACATAGTTATTCTCTAATAGTATAATTAGCGTATCGAATTTATTCGATTTTATATGTTTGAATTGAAAGAAGGATCACTATGTTGAACTTTATTTTTAAAAGTAAACCTAATTATGTAAATTTTGGCTTATTAATTTATCGCCTTGCATTGGGCATTTCCATGTTTTATCATGGTTATTTAAAATGGCTTAGCGGAGCTGAAGGACTCTACAAAGTAGGAACTATGTTGGCACCTTTAGGTATATCCGGTGGTTATGAGATGTTGGGTACTATGGCAGCACTTGCAGAAATGATTGGTGGTATTCTCATTGCAGTAGGATTATTTACACGTATTGGTGCTATTCTAGTTGTAGGTACTTTAGCAACTGCGACTATTGTGAGTTTGAATGGTAGTTTCTTTAGCTGGGATTATCCATCTCAATTGGGCTTTGGTGCACTTATGCTATTCTTTGCTGGTGCTGGTCGCTTTAGTTTAGATAAAGCTTTATTTAAATAATTAGGAAATTAGGATAAAAGACTCATCGGCTGATGAGTCTTTTATTTATGTAGAAAGGTTATCATGAACAAGAAAACAGTTCCATTCACTTTAGAACAATTAGAAAATATTATTGCTCAGTATCCAACTCCATTCCATATTTATGATGAAGAAGGAATTATTGAGAATATGAAATCTTTCATCAATGCATTTTCTTGGAATAAGGGATTCAAGCAATATTTTGCAGTTAAAGCAACTCCAAATCCTTATATCATGCGTTTATTACAAAAACTGGGGGTTGGTGCAGACTGTTCTTCCTTAGCAGAACTCATTTTATGTGAAAAGGTGGGTATTACGGGCCATGATATTATGTTCACATCTAATGACACACCATATGTGGAGTATAAAAAGGCACTTGAAATGGGTGCAATCATCAATCTTGATGATATTACACATATCGACTATTTAGAGAATAATCACGGTTCTTTACCAGATACATTTTGCGTGCGTTATAATCCGGGTTCTTTAAAAGAAGGGGGGAATACAATTATTGGCCTTCCTGAAGAAGCTAAATATGGTATGACCCGCGAACAAATATTTGAAGCGTACAAACAATTACAAGCTAAAGGTGTAAAACACTTTGGTATTCATACAATGGTTGTTTCTAATGAACTTGATATTGACGGTTTAGTTGGTACAGCAGAGCTTTGCTTCAATCTTGCTGTAGATATTAAAAACGAACTTGGTATAACTGTTGAATTTATTGATTTAGGTGGAGGTGTAGGTGTAGCTTATAAACCAGAACAAACACCAGTAGACTTCCGCGCATTAAGTAAGGGTGTAGAAGAAGCGTATAATCGGATTTTAGTAGCTAATGGACTTATTGATGTAGCATTGGCTTATGAATGTGGGCGTATGGTAACAGGTCCATTTGGTTACCTTGTTTCTACTGCTATTCATAAAAAAGATATTTATCGTCATTACATCGGTTTAGATGCTTGTATGGCAAACCTTATGCGTCCGGCATTGTATGGTTCTTACCATCACATTACTGTAATGGGTAAAGAAAATGCTCCCAAGGATCATGTATATGATGTAACAGGCTCCTTATGTGAAAATAATGATAAATTTGCTATTCAACGAGAGCTACCCAAAATTGATATTGGAGATCGTGTCATCATTCACGATGCTGGTGCACATGGACATTCTATGGGTTTTAATTATAACGGTAAATTACGTTCTGCAGAGTTATTATTACATAAAGATGGCTCTGTTACACAAATTCGTCGTGCTGAAACATATGATGATTTATTTGGAACTCTTGATTTTTCAAACCTATAATTTAATATTGAGAATCGAATAGGATGACAATTAATATTAATAAAAACCTATCAATATATGTAATAC
>CAMUQE010000083.1 GCA_947096075.1 Veillonella parvula
GGTGGTGAAGGCCTTGTAGCGGCAATGCCATTCATCTTAATCTTCGTATTATTGTTATTAACTTCCAAATTGTTCCCTGCAATTAATGGTCCTCTTGCGTCCATTAAAACATCTGTACCTATTTACCAAGGTCCTGGTGCAAAACCATACACATTCGTATGGATTGCAACTCCTGGTATCATGATCTTCATCGCTGGTATTGTTGGTGGTTTCATCCAAAAAGCGAAAGCTGGCGAAATCTTTGGTACATTGGGTAGCACAGTTAAAAACTTGAAATTCACATACCTTACAATCATCACAGTTGTTATGACAGCTAAATTGATGACATACTCAGGTATGACTGCAGACATTGCGAAAGCAATGGTTGCTGGTACAGGTTCCTTGTACCCACTATTCGCTCCTATCGTAGGTGCGTTGGGTGCCTTCTTGACTGGTTCCGGTACAAACTCCAACGTATTGTTTGGCCCACTTCAAATCGCAGCAGCTCAAGGCTTAGCTCCTACAAACTTCGAAGACCTTGGCTTCTGGTTGGCAGCAGTTAACTCCGGTGCAGCTGGTATCGGTAAAATGTTGTCTCCACAATCCATCGCGATTTCTATTGGTGCCGTAGGTCCTGCTTTAAAAGCATACCTCGATAACCATAAAGAAATCAGTGCTGAAGAAGCTCATAAACTAGAACATGAAATCGAAGCAAGCGTTATTATGAACACTGCATTCAAATACTTCTTGATCTTCATCGTTATGCATGGTTGTATCTCCTTCTTCGGTCAACATTTCATCCACCAAATTCACAGTATTTTCTTCTAAGATATTGTTAAAGGTAAACAAAAAGAACAGCTCATACGAGCTGTTCTTTTTTGTTGCCACATATGAGAATACTACATATAACATGGTTTAATGATAATACAGTTTAGAGTTCACTAATTTGCTATAAATAATTGTAACAATCTATTAATAAGACTCTTGCTCTACTTCCCATTTAGTAAAGGTCCCAGTATCTGCATCAATTTCAAAATCATATTCATAACCGTTATAATGTATTTCACCTTCATACTCTAAACGGCCATTCTCATAATCACGATTGAATTCAGTTACATTTGCAACTGTTGCACCCGGCACACGTGCTAAGGCGCTTTGAACAGCCTCATCAGAACTAATTGCTTCTACAGATGAAACCGTAGCTGTCCCGATTACTACTATTGCAGCTAACACAAAACCTTTTAGTTAATATTTCATATAATTCTCCCATCGCCAATAAACACATTGATATTTTTAGATATAATTAATATACTAATTGTAATCTATAAATAGAGATATAACAAACTCAATATTTCATATAGATATTTTTTCTCAATCATGGTAAAATACATCGTATCAAATAGAAAAAATTAAATGCAGTCTGCGAAGTGCGATTCGCAGACTTTTATTTTTCCCATATTACATATAGGAGGACTTTATGACACAAGAAAGTTCTGCCAAGGTTTCATTTATACTGGTAGTGTTCCTCGGTTTATTAACAGCCATCACACCACTTGCAACAGATTTATATTTACCAGCATTACCAATTATGCCTAATGAGCTAAATACATCTGCATCCAATATTCAAATGACCATTGGTATAATGACCTTTGGCGTTGCATTAGGTCAATTATTTGGAGGTCCTATTAGTGATACTATGGGCCGCAAGTTGCCTCTTATAATAGGCAACTTACTTTGCGTTATCTCTAGCATAATCTGTGCTTATGCACCAAGCATTGAAATACTTTTACTAGGCCGCTTTCTACAAGGTTTAACAGGATCTGTTGGCGTTGTAATTGCTAAGGCTATCGCTCGAGATTTTGCATCTAGTCAAGAATTGACTAAACTCTTTGCATTGCTCATGATGGTTAACGGTTTAGCGCCAGTAATCGCTCCGCTCATCGGCGGTCAATTATTACTATTCACTACATGGCGTGTTATCTTCGTTATTTTAGCAATATTTTCTGCTATTCTATTAGTGGGTTCCCTTCTTTTCCGTGAAAGCTTACCAAAGGAAAAACGCGTTACTGGTGGCGTTGCAACTGCTACAAAGAACTACATTACGCTTATTAAAGATAAACGATTCCTTGGGCAAACACTAATCCAATTCTTTGCTTTCGGTGGATTCTTTGCGTATATCTCAGGTTCATCCTTCGTATACCAAAACATCTTCCAACTATCTGCACAAGAATTTAGCTATCTCTTTGGTATCAATAGCTGTGGTATTATCTTAGCTAGTGCCATAAGCGCTAGATTAAGTAATGTAATCACAGCTCGACAATTACTAACATTTGCCCTCTGGCAACTAACAATCGGCTCCTTGCTATTCTTAATAGCTATGCTTTTCGAATGGCCACTTATTCCTGTAACGGCCATTCTATTTTTTACCGTATGTACAGTATCCCTATTTGGCTCTGCCTCTTTCTCTATGGCAATGGCTAAATACGGTAAAATGGCTGGAAGTGCCTCTGCAGTACTAGGCTTTGCAAGCATGTTCTCGGCAGGAATCGTATCTCCATTAGTTGGTATTGGTGGGGAATATACGGGCATACCAATGGGGATTACAATGCTAGTATGTGCAGCGCTTTCCTTATTGTGCTTGTATGGTTTAGTAGGTAAAGAATAATCTCTTTTACACATTTACTTGAGCCCCATAATGGGGCCCAACTACAACTAAATAATATTAGTATATAAAAACGATACCCCTTTCCTTGCTTAGTACGTCACTACGTTCCGTAAAATCGCTTCAGAAAGGGGTATCGTTTTTATATTAACACTATCTGTAGAGGCGTCCCATTATAGGGCTATAAAACTATATATTAAAATAGATTAACTCCTTTTTCTATAACCACCTAAGCACAATAACGGAAAATGCAGGCTCAACTGATTGTAGAAAAAAGAGATGTGGCACAGCCACATCTCCTCGCTCCGACCATCCTCCGACCATCCTCTGCCCAGTTATATTTTCATTGGGACGTCTTCATAATGGGTGTATATAGAAAAGAACACAGCCCTCTCTCCTCTTTTTCCGTTAGATGTATTGCGAATTTTTTGTAAATAATGAGATAGAAAACTCGATGGAGCTCTTAGGTATATAGTAGATTAGATTATTTACATTTTATAATGGGACATTTTCATAACTAGTGTATATAGAAAAGAACATATCCCTCTCTGCAGCGATTTTACGAAGCGTAGCGCCGTACTGAGCAAAGAGAAGACTGTGTTTTTTCTATACTAGTAATATATAGTTATAATCGGGCTCCATTATAAAATGTAAGACACCTTATCGCTTATTCACTAACTTCCATCCCAACTCCTCCCCACTGCACTAGTTATATTTTCAATGGGACAACTTCATAACAGGTGTATATAGAAAAGAACACAGCCCTCTCTCCTCTTTATCCGTTAGGTGTATTGCTAATTTTTTGTAAATAATAAGCTATAAGACTCGATGGAGCTATTAGGTATATAGTAGATTAGATTATTTACATTTTATAATGGGACATCTTCATAATTGGCGTACATAGAAAAGAATACAGCCCTCTCTGCAGCGATTTTACGGAACGTAGTGACGTACTGAGCCAAGAGAGGGCTGTATTTTTTCTATACTAATAATATGCAGTTGTATTCGGGCCCCATTATAAAATGTAAGTACCCTTATCGCTTATTAACAATAGCTCCATCGAGTTACAAAACCATTATTTTAGCTAAAATTAGCAATACAGCTAATATATCCCCATTGAAAATATAACGGAGCACTCTTTTACTCGAACATTGTCGATAGTAGTAGTTTCAATCGGTTTGCTTGGTTTACTGCACTGGATCCTGGATCGTAGTCGATAGCCGCAATTCGCACGTCTGGATAAGCAGCGGATAGTGTTTTCACCATGCCTTTACCTGTTACGTGGTTCGGCAAACAACCAAATGGTTGTAAGCATACGATTTGTTTAGCCCCTTTTTCGATGAGGTCGATCATATCGCCTGTGAGGAACCAGCCTTCACCGCATTGGTTACCAAGACCGATGAATTGAGCTGCTTCTTTAGCCACTTCTGTCATACGTTGTAGAGGATCAAAATTTTTAGACGCCGCTACAGCTTTAGCGTATGGCAAGCGGTATAGTTCAAGGGCTTCACGAGCCAATGTACCAAAGAAGCCTGATAGCCATGTACCATCAAGGTGTTTCGCACGATAAGTGCTATCCATTGCACAGTACAAGAAGAAATCTAGCAAGCCAGATGTAACGACTTCGCCGCCTTCCTTTTCAATGAGTTCATTAATATGGTTGTTAGCACTTGGGTGGAATTTAACGTAAATTTCCCCTACGACGCCAACACGAGGTTTCTGTACATCCTTGTTGACTGGCAAGTTATCAAAGTCATGAATGATTTCTTTAATATACTTGTTGTATTGACGAAGGCTTGCAGATGTAATGTTTTCACGGAGCTTTTTAAGCCAGTAATCACATAATGCATCAGTAGAGCCAGGGTTCTTTTCGTATGGGCGTGTAGCCAATACGCATTGCATGATAGCGTCCCCGTATACTACGGCTTGAATCATGCGATGTAAGAAGCCTTTTGTCAATTTGAAGCCCGGTTGACGTTCCATATCGCTCGCATTGAGGGATAGGATTGGCACTTGTTTCATACCAGCATCAATCAATGCTTTACGTAAGTAACCGATGTAGTTTGTAGCACGACAACCACCACCAGTTTGAGAGATGATAACAGCAGTCTTCTCTACATCATATTTACCGGATAACAGTGCGGACATAAGCTGACCTACAACAATAATCGCAGGGTAACATGCATCATTATTGATATATTTCAAACCCACTTCAATATCATCACGCGTAGGCGCTGGCAACATTTCAAAGTCATATCCTTCATTTTTGAGTACGGGCTCTAAAAGGCTAAAATGCAATGGTGACATTTGTGGCACCAAAATTTTATAAGTCTTACGCATTTCTTCTGTGAAGACAACGCGGTTGTAATCGTAAGTTGGTAATTTCTCTACCACTACTTCTTCCGGCGCCTCAGGATTATGATGACGACGCAAACTACGTTCCATTACAGATTGCAAGGATCGCAAACGGATTGTCACGGCTCCAAGGTTTGTACCTTCATCGATTTTGAGCAAGGTATGGATTTTGTGGTTTGCTGAAAGTATATCTTTTACCTGATCTGCTACGATAGAATCCAGTCCACAACCAAAGGAGTTAAGCTCTACAATTTGGAATCCTTCAGTTCTACTTACAAATTCAGCGGCACGATATAGGCGACTATGGTAGGACCATTGGTCTACAACGCGTAAATGCTTGATTTCATTGCCTAATGGGGCAACGCCATCTTCTGTAAGAACAGCCATACCAAGAGATGTAATAAGTTCAGGAATACCGTGGTTAATACCGGAGTCTAAATGATATGGACGGCCAGCCAATACGATTGTCGGAATTTGTTCTGCTACAAGGCGAGATACAGTTTTCTTCGTCGTTTCACGGTAGGAAGCTTTACAGTTTTCTTGTTCTTCCCAAGCAAGGTCTACAGCCTTAGCAATATCTTTCTTCTTGAGGTCCAAGAAATCCAATGCTTTCACAAGAGCCGGAACAAGGGATTTTTTATCAGCTAACGGCAAGAATGGTGCGTGGAACGGAGTATCGCCCAATACTTCTTGCATATTATTTTTGATAAGTTCTGGATAGGAAATAACCATTGGACAATGGTAATTATTGTCGCGGCTAAATTCCTTAGGGCCATGTTGAATACAAGGGTACCAAATAAAGTCTACCTGTGCATTCGCTAAATCTCGAATATGACCATGTACAGCTTTTGCAGGATAGCAAGCTGTATCGGATGGAATTGTATCGATAGCCTTATTGTATTGATCCTTAGTCGTATAATCTGAAAGGATTACTTCATAACCCAAACTATTGAAGAATGTGAACCAGAATGGGAAGTCCTCATACATGTTGAGAACGCGAGGGATACCTACACGCATTTTACCTTCAAACTCAGGAATATTTTTCTTCAAGTAGTAATCAAAGTAACGACGTAATTTTACGTCTACCAAGTTAGGAACTGGCTTACGCTTCTCTTGGATCATATCGCCAGCACCGCGGTCACAACGGTTGCCAGTTACGTACGTACGACCATCCGAGAAAGCGTTAATAGTAAGCATGCAATTATTTGGGCAAAGACCACAATTGCGCATTGTCGTAGATACTTGTAAAGAATTAAGGCCTTCACTATCTAGCAATGTGCTTTCACCCTTTTGTAACTCTTCCGCCGTTTCTGCTGCAAGAAGAGCCATACCGTATGCACCCATCAACCCAGATACATCAGGGCGAATCACCTCTACACCCATCAATTTCTCAAAGGCACGCAAAACGGATTCGTTATAGAACGTACCACCTTGTACAACGATATGATCGCCTAATTCTTTAGGATCTTTCACCTTAAGAACCTTATAAAGGGCATTTTTAATTACAGAATAAGCAAGACCTGCTGCGATATCTTGTACCGTAGCACCTTCTTTTTGAGCCTGCTTAACCTTAGAGTTCATAAATACGGTACAACGAGAGCCTAAATCGATTGGCATAGGTGCCAATAATCCTTCTTTTGCGAATTGATCGATAGGAATTCGTAGCCCAGATGCAAATGTATCAATAAAAGAGCCGCAACCAGAGGAGCAAGCTTCGTTCAACACGATATCTTCGATATACCCATCACGAACCTTACAGCATTTCATATCTTGACCGCCAATATCCAAAATAAAGGATACATCAGGGCAGAAAAAGCGGGCCGCACGATAGTGAGCCATCGTTTCTACTTCACCGATATCGATGCCGAGAGCGCGTTTAAGAAAGGCCTCGCCGTAGCCGGTTACGCCAGAGTGTGCAATATAGGCACCTTTTGGCAATAATTCATATATTTTCTCGATGATTTCACGAGATTTTTCTAATGGTTTACCATGGTTAGGACCATAATGAGAGAATATAATTTCCTTATTGCTATTGATAAGAACTACCTTAAGTGTAGTAGAACCAGCATCAATACCAAGGTAGCAAGGACCTTGAGCATCCTCGATATTCGCCTTTGGCGTTACAGCCTTAGCGTGACGAGCACGAAAATCTTCTAATTCTTGTTCATTCTTAAATAGCGGATCAACACGGTCTGTAGCTTCCATGGGAATACCGATAAGTGCACCGATTTCCTTTGTCAATTGCCCAACAGTAATCTCGCGGCACTCATCTTTCATCAATGCCGCCCCTAAAGCAATGAACAATTCACCATTCTCAGGGATAATGCGATGCGCTTTATCTAGCTCTAAGGTATCGCAAAAGCATTGGCGTAATTCAGACAAAAATGTCAACGGACCGCCAAGGAACGCTACATTACCTTCGATTTTATGACCACATGCAAGGCCAGCAATCGTTTGATTTACAATTGCTTGGAATACAGATTTTGCAATATTTTCATGAGATGCGCCTTGGTTTAACAAAGCTTGTACGTCAGTTTTAGCAAATACGCCACAGCGTGCCGCAATTGGATAAATCGTATCAGCATTCATGGCTAATTGGTTAAGGCCAGATGCATCTGTCTGCAATAAAGTCGCCATTTGGTCAATAAAAGAGCCCGTACCACCAGCACAGGAGCCATTCATACGATGTTCTGCAGTTTGACCTAAATACGTAACCTTCGCATCTTCGCCACCAAGTTCGATGATAACGTCTGTCTCTGGATAGAGGGCTTTCACAGCTCGCGTTTCAGCAATAACCTCTTGTACGAATGGGATGCGCACCTTTTCGGCCATAGCCATCCCACCAGAACCAGTAATACATACATGAACAAGAGCGTCTTCATGACCAACTTGAGCCTCTTGTAACAAGGTATATACTGTGTCCAATATGTTTGCATAATGGCGTATGTACTTTTTATACAAATAATTATCGTGTTCGTCCAATAATACAACTTTAACCGTTGTAGACCCCACGTCAATCCCCATGCGTAGCATGTGCTGCATAAATACCTCTCTTTTTAACAACCGTATGACCACCTAAGTGACCATACTTATTTTTGTGAAAGTCTCACATGTAATATGTACAACATATATAATGTACTCAGCATCTAAAATAAACAATTAAATTAGATAAGGATATAATACTTTCACCAAAATATCTAAATTTTTAAATATCCTACTATTATTA
>CAMUQE010000084.1 GCA_947096075.1 Veillonella parvula
TATATACATAAAATGTTGATTTTATGTTTTCTGAGAGATATAATCAGACTAATAAGTTAATAATTATTTGAAAGTAATATATAGGAGAGAGAATTATGAAAGTAGTATCAATCGCTGCCAGTTGTGTGGGCTTAGTTGGCGTTATGTGTGCAACGACAACTTTGGCAGCGGATGTACCTTCCTCATTTACTCAACAAGAAGCGGCTCGAGCCGATGCTTCTTTGCGTCAACGCGCGGAGGCACCGATGGCAAGGGCCGCTTTGTCGCGTTCAGAATCAAGTTATGACGATTTAAATGGCGCACCTATGGATGCATTGCCACAAGAAGCAGTGTCATTCCCAATTGACCAGATTGTGATTACGTCATCAGAACCGGTCTTTAAGAAGTATAGGAATCGACTGAAAATATATAATCATAACAACATTGGAGCAGAGGGGATTGCTGTTTTACAAAAGCAATTACAAGAGCAAATTCTTGCAGATGGATATGTAACGAGTCAAGTGGTAGTTCCGAATCAGGATTTACAATCGGGTACACTTACTTTTGAAATTTTACCGGGCTATGTGGAAGATATTGTTCTCACGAATCCAAAAGCTCGCACGAATTGGCGAAGTGCGTTTCCTGTTCGTCCCGGATATGTACTGCGTAGACAAGCATTAGAGCAAGGTATAGACCAGATGCGAAATGTACCGGGACAAGATGTAAAGCTTAGTATTGAGCCAGGTACAAAGCCACTTCACTCTATTGTGAAGCTAACGGTAGAACAAAAAGGATTTGTGCATGGGTCGTTGATTTTAGACAATGCAGGTTACGAATCGACAGGGAAATACCAAGGTACTATGTATGTATCATTTAGTCAGTTGGCTGGGCTTAATGATACTTTATCGGCTAGTATAACGAAGGATATTGGTCATCATGGTGATGGACATGGATCAAAGCAGTATGCCATAAATTATGCCGTACCTGATGGAAATCGAATGTATCGATTATCCACGTATCAATATAGCTATCATCAATTGGTATTTATGCCAGAAGCATTCCGTTCTTCTGGGAATACCAGGGGGATTGAGTTTTCTGTAGAGCAGGTTTTGAATCGGACGAGTCGCTCCAAGACCGCTGCTGTCGCTAAGGTAATTCATAAAACACGCCATAGTTACATTGATGATATAGAAATCGGTGTACAAGAGCAACATACCACAGCATTGGAACTAGGATTATCCCATCGTCAGTATAGTGGGAATACCATGTCTGATATATATCTCTTTTATCGTCAAGGCATACGAGGTCTAGGTGCTACAGTTCGCAGCTGGGAAGGCGTGGCAGATAATCCGACTACGTTATATAAAATGGCGGGACTTGAGGGCGAAGTGCAAAGCGGTGTACGCATCGGTCATAAACAAGGTGTGTATACGATGCGTTTTAGAAGTCAGTTTACAAATCAACGATTGTTTGGGACTGATCAATTTAGTATCGGTGGACGCTATTCCGTACGTGGCTTCAGTGGGGAAGAAACATTACGTGGTGACTCCGGTTACTACATTCAAAATGAATGGGCCTTACCATTTAGACGACAACGAATAACTCCGTATATAGGTATAGATATAGGTCATGTATGGGGGCCGTCCACAGCGACACAAATTGGTAATACCTTAGTAGGTGGGGTTATCGGTGTTCGTGGGAATATCGGTGATGCATTTCGCTATGATGTGTCATTAGGCACTCCACTTAAAAAGCCGGACGGTTTTACTACTGATACAAGTGTATGGGCTTTCAGATCCAGTTATCAGTTTTAATTAAAAATGTGTGTTATTAAATGAGAGAGTATAAGGAAAGAATAATGAAAATTAAACAGTATACAGCAACCGCATTGTGTGCAGCCTTATTAGTTACAAATTCTGGACCGTGGATTCCGCTAGCAGTGGCACAATCTATTGTACCGAATCAAGGAAAAATGGGTCCAACTATGGATGAAGCCCCTAATGGGACGCCCATTGTCAATATTAATAAACCGAATGCTAAGGGGTTATCTCACAATCAATATGATATGTTTAATGTAGATGACAAAGGGGTTATTCTAAATAACTCAAGGAGACCTGTATCTACAGAACTAGCTGGCTATGTGATGGGTAATCCTAACTTGAGAGGTGCTGCAGCTAAGACGATTTTAAATGAAGTAACTGGAACGGGTGCGACTGCTATGAATGGTGCCTTAGAGGTAGCAGGTCGTAAGGCACATGTTATCATTGCTAACCCAAATGGGATTGCTGTTAATAATGGAACATTTATTAATACTAGTGCGGCTACTCTGACAACAGGAAACCCTATTATTACTGATGGAAAAATTTCTGGATATGATGTGAAACAAGGTACTGTGACGGTATCGGGACAAGGGCTCGATACATCGCGTACATCACGTACAGATATTTTGGCGGAAGCAGTACAGCTCAACGGAAAGGTATGGGCTGATGAAAGCCATGTGGTAACTGGTAAAAACACAGTATCTGTCGATGGTAGTGGTAAGGTAACTAATGTTACGAAGACCGATAACTCAGAGCAAGTAGGTCTGGATGTATCTCAAATCGGTGGTATGTATGCGAATAGTATGTACTTAGTAGGTACTAATGATGGCTTTGGTGTAAATAATAAAGGGATACTTTCGGCGCAAAATAGTATCACTGTTGATAGTAATGGTAAGGTGCAAAATAGCGGCACTGTGGTGTCGCCGGATATGAGTATAAAAGCAAAAGATTTTATACAAGCCGGTAAAGCTAAATTATATGCTGATTCGGCACGTATTTCAGCAGATACTTTCACACAAACCGGTAATGCTGTTACGAAAGATGCACCAGTACTCATCGCGCGTAATAATTTAGCAGTAGCTACTAATACAATAAAAAATACGAATGGTAGTGTACTGAAGTCTGAAGGCGTACTACAACTTGGAAAGACGATGGATTATAACGGCGTTATATCTGGCAAAATGGATACATTAACTAATGTGGATGCTACTATTGAGGCTGGTCAGCAGGGCGTGATTCTCGCCAAATCCATTGCTAATAAAAATGGTGGCGTTACGTTGAAACGGGCTACTACAGGAACTACGGAGCATGTTAAAAATGAAGTGGCACCGGCAGGCAGTATCAAACGATATCAGCTATCTGAGGAACGTATTTATGATCATGATGATCCAATTCCACAAGATAAGGTTGTAGTTCACTCTTCTGAAAATTTACAATTGTCTATTAATGGAGAGCATCATGATAGCTGGACGAAATATGAATATGATCGTACACGAGTAAAAGAAGTAGTGGATACGTCCAAGCCAGGGCGTATTATTTCGGGTGGTAACTTACAGATTGAAGCAGACGTTGTTACTAATGATGCTAGCCAAATCAGTGCAGCGGGTACTTTGGCTGGTAGAATCGGCCATTATGAAGCGCTTAATCCGAAAGGAAATGAATATATTAGTGAGAAAGGGACTGCCACTGGTTATAGTCGCCATAAACATCATGGATGGGATTCCACAAATATTCGTGAGGCGGAGTATCATAATGATGTAGTGCAACCGATGGATATACCGGTAGCTGTTTATGGTAGCAATATAGCGAACAGCACAACAGGTGCTACGGTAGATACGTCGGTATTGACGTCTATGAGTCAGTTATCCACTAATCCGAATACAACGTATGCGATGGAAACTGACCCAAATTTTACCAATCGAAGAAGCTTCTTATCCTCTGATTATGTCATCAATCGTTTACAACTCAATCCTATGCGTACACAAAAACGATTAGGAGATGGTTACTATGAACAACAATTGGTGATGCAGGCTATTTTACGTCAAACAGGTAAAAGTAGACTACAGGCAGGACTTACAGAAGAAGAGCAGTACCGTAAATTAATGGATGCAGGTCTTACCGTGATGAAGTCTAAATCGATGATACTCGGACAAGGATTAACTGAGTCGGAGCAACAGCAATTGACAGAAGATGTGGTAATGCTTGTCAGTCAACCGGTAGTATTGCCGAACGGTAAGACTGAAACCTTACTCGTACCAACATTATATTTGGCGCCGACCACACAACGTGTTGAGGGGGCTGCGAATATGCAGGCTCAATCGATTAATTTGCAAGTAGGTACGATGCATAATCGCGGTAGCATAGTGGCGGATGATGCGATAACTGTACATGGTAATACGATACACAATGATAACGGACTGATTAAAGGTCGCACAACAACAGTGGTGGCGGATACCGATGTTCGTAATACACAAGGCACGATAGAAGGCCGTGACCGTACAACTGTATATGCTAAGAATGATGTGATAAATGAGGGCGGTACGATTAAGCAAACCGATGAAAAAGGAAAACTTATCGTGGCGGCAGATCGTGATGTTATCAATAACGGCGTCAAGTATGAAGCTAGCAATAATAAGGTTGTATGGAACAGTGCCAATAGTCGTCGTGAGACGGTAAACGCTGTAGATCAAGGTCAAATTATGGCGAAAGGTGATGCTGTAGTTACAGCAGGCCGTGATGTTACAATGCAGGCCGGTAAGGTGACTTCCAATAAAGATGTTACTCTAGTAGCTGGACGTCAGGTAAACATGCAGTCTATGACAGCGAATCATGAATTAGAGGAACATCGCTATGATAAAGGAAAATCTGGTGGTGGTCATTCTCAGACTACAGAAACACATGATTTAGTGAATGAAGTAACCACTGTAGGCAGCAGTGTGGAAGGTAACAATGTAACTGTGGCTGCTAATGCTGATGTAGCACTTAGTGGTAGTGAAATTTTGGCAGCTGATAAAGTTCAGGTGGAAGGTAAGAATGTAAAACTTGATACTGCAGCGGCTACAAGTACTGTTGACCATGTGTATAAGGACAAGAAGAAAAGTTTAGTTAAACGGGAACGTATGGATGCAACCGGTGTGGCACAAGTGACTGCTGTAACAGGTTCTGTTGTGAGTGGTAAAGAAGTTACGATTAAATCTGGTCATGATGTGATGGGACAATCCGCTAAACTGATGGGGGAACAAGGCGTTCAAGTGTCAGCAGCTGGCAAGGTTGAACTCGGTGCGGATAAGAATGTAACGAAAGAAGCGAGTACATATCGTCATAAGACTTCAGGTTTAATGGGAAGTGGTATCGGATTCACTATTGGTACAGAAAAACGAGATGTAGATGATACCAATCGTGAAGAGGAAACTGTACGTAATACTATTGCTAGTACGAAGGGCCATGTAAACATTACGGCTAATGATACGGTACATCTTACTAGTGCCGATGTATTAAGTAAAACCGGTACAACGATTGAGGGGGCTACAGTAACCCTTGATGGTAATACTGATACGCAACATATGACGCATGATGATCGCTATAAAAAGTCCGGTTTAACAGTAGCATTAGGTGGTGCTTTAGCTGATAGTATAACGAATGCAACGCGAACTATTAAACAAGCTGGTGGCCGTGATGATAAACGTTTAGCAGCACTTGAACTTAATGAAGCTCGTAAACAGTTACAAGATGGATATGAAGCTGTAGATAGTGCTTTACATGGAGCTAAAATACGAGATGCAGTGACTGGTAAAGTTGAAAAAGTAGATGGTAAAGCTAAACGAGGTCCTAAAAATATTGATAATGCTATTAATCTATCTGTAAGTGTTGGTAGTACTTCAAGGAAACAAGGTCAAGTAGTTGATACAAAAACATATCAAGGTGGTACTCTTATTAGTGAAAATAATGTACACATTATAGCTCGTGATGCTGAGCAAAATGGTATCGGTTTAACTGGTGAAACGGTAAAAGCTAAAAAACTAGTATTAGATAGTGCTAGAGATATTAAACTTGAGGCTGGTAAAAATACTGTAGATGTTAATAATTCCTATAAAAGCTCTGGTTGGAGCGTAGGTGCTGGTATTAGTTTAACTGGTGGTGGCCTTCTCGATATTAATGCGAGTGCTCATATGGCACGACAAAATGGAGATACCCATCAAGAAAGTTATGTACCAACAAAGATTAAAGCGGTTGAATTAGCACAGCTTAAAGCAAAACGAGATACAAATATTATTGGGTCTACCGTATCTGGTAAAAAAGTAGATGTAGATACAGGTCGTGATTTACATATTCAAAGCTTACAAGATGTAGATAACTTTAAAGAACATAGTAAATCCGCTGGGCTCTCTGTTTCCTTCAAACCAACATTTAAGGATCCAACTGGCAGTATAAATGCTAGTGTAGGGAGAATTGATAGCAAATGGAAAAGCGTAACAGAACAAGCTGGCATTTATGCTGGAGAAGAAGGCTATGACATTAATGTAGGTAATAGTACTACATTAGAAGGTGCTTTAATTAAAAGTGATGCTCTAAAAGCTAAGAATAAATTGACTACAAAATCTCTAGAGATGAAAGATATCCAAAATGAAGCTGAGTATACATATAGCAACAATGGTATTGGATATAACTACTATGGCAGTAAAAAGAAACTCGAAGAGATGAAGACCAGCGATAAAAAAGGCTATGATAAGATTTATAACAATATCGGTCTAGTTCCAAATTTAGGCATAGGATCTAAAGGTAAAGCAAGCTCTACTACTCAATCTGCTATCTCTGATGGTATACTAACTGTAGATGGCAAAGAAATTGATACTAAAACCATCAATACGAATACCGAAAATACGTTGCATCAATTAGATAAGATTTTCGATAAAAAGAAAATTGAAGAGCGTCAAGAATTAGCACGTCTTTTCTCTAAAAACGCATTTGAACAACTACATAACTGGCAACCAACAACCAAAGATGGCAAAATCGCTAAATCTATTGCACATGGTATCATAGGTGAAGTAGCAGCGCGTATGGCTGGTAATACACCGGGTAGCGGATTTAAAGCTACTATGACTAATGAGCTATTAATTGGAGAAATAAAGAAAGTAGCTAAACATGATCCTGCATTAGCACAATGGTTGAGTGCTGCCGTAGGTGGTGTAGTTAATAAAGTAAGTGGAGAATCAAGTAATAGTGGTGCTGCAACTGCATCTTATGCTACTAAGTGGAATGAATATGTGGTTCCAATGTATGGAATATATCATGCCCCTATTGCGGAAGATTATCAATTGGGGACGGAGGAGCAGAAGCAGATTGCAGAGCAATATGGTAGATACATTATGGTAAAATCAATGGAAAGTGAAGCAGATACTTTATTACCACCAAGAGACTGGCCAAAAGAAGAGAATCAGTTAGTGGTAAAAGCTGCAGGTATCTCTCCTTGGAGTATTCCGGTTACATTTAACCATGCTTATGGTGTGGATTATCAGGGAAATAAATATTTAATTCAAGGCGCAGATATTGGTGAAGGGACTTTTCCTGTTCATATTACGAAGTCTACTGTAACCTATAAATGGGGAAGTTTTACTGGTGTGAGTGCATATGCTAATATAGGTATTTTGGGAGGAACAGGAGCTAGTATCTCTAAAGATTCTTTTTCAACAAATTCGTCTATTAGTACAACTGGTATGGCAGTAGTAGGAATTGAGACTGCTATTCAAATGCCTAATTCCAATGATTTTCGATATGGGGTTAATGAAGCAAGAGGAATTGATTTTAAATATTATAATATATATCAACCAAATGGATTATTTACAAATCCTAATAACAATAATGAAGAGTCATCAGAGGAAAGAATAGATTAGAGATTTTTGGTTTTTTATGGAGTAACTATGTGGATGTATACAATGTTAAGATCTAAATTTTATGAATTACCATTTCGAGCTCGATTTATAATAGTTGGTTGGATTTTAATAATTAGTCTATTTTTGCTATATTCAATAATTATAGTCTTGATGCATCCTATATTCCTAAATCATGTGAATAATTCTAGTTCGACTTTAGAGCGGTATAATAGCTATGTAGTGGCTATGAATACTTCATATGAGGGGAAGAATAGTCAGATTGCTGTAAAAACAATTGAGTATCAGAACCTCTCCGTAGAAGAAGTAATCAATGAATTGCAATTATATAGCATAAAGCTTATTGATTCTGATAAATCTGAAGGCTCTACATATACCTTATTTGATACGACAAATAAAGTAAAAATTATTGTTTCAAAAGAACAAAATAAAACTATAGTTAAGTTTATTTATTAATTTTAAAAAGTAATTTTGTATAAAATAATCTTACTTAAATCTTTAATTTACTCTTATGACA
>CAMUQE010000085.1 GCA_947096075.1 Veillonella parvula
TGTAGGATACAATGCAGAATGAATGCGTTCTAATTGAATGCGAAGTACGTTAACTACATCTGCATCAGCCACTGCTTCACGAATATCATGGTGTACGGTAACACCTAATTTTTCAAGTTCTGGATATACCATTGTGCGAGGACCAGCTAGATGTACATCAGCCCCCATTTTTGTAAGTCCATAGATGTTGGATCTTGCTACACGGCTATGCATTATATCGCCAATGATAACGACTTTTAAACCTTCTATAGATTCTTTTTTCTCTAAAATAGAGTACATATCTAGTAAAGCTTGTGTTGGATGCTCATGAGCACCATCACCTGCATTAATTATAATAGGATCTACGGCTTTTGTAGCGTATAAAGGTGCACCTTCTGCGCTGTGGCGCATTACGATAGCATCTGTGCCCATGTAGGACATTGTTAACAATGTATCGCGGAAGCTTTCACCTTTACCCATGGAAGAACCACTAGGAGAAAGATTGATTACGTCAGCCCCTAAATATTTTCCGGCTAGCTCAAAGGAACTACGGGTACGAGTACTTGGTTCCATAAAAAGGTTAATAATTGATTTTCCCTTTAAAAGTGGAACCTTCTTGTCATCAGAAAGAACTATTTTCTTCATTTTCTTTGCCACATCTAAAATCAATTTGATTTCTTCAGGTGACACATTTTGCAAACCTAACAAATGTTTGCCTTTTAGGCTAACTTGTCCCATGATTTCCTCCTAACTCACGTAACAAAAAAGACCTTTTGCCCAGGGCAAAAGGTCAAATAGTTTGCACAAAGAAGCCCTTAAGGGCACTTCAACTATATTCCTTTCTCAGCCTCTCTGGACTAAATTAAAAGGTATTGTATTATGCAATGGTCTCTCGTACCATATATGCATTTTCTTTATTTATTGTACTGAATCCACCTTTGAAAGTCAATGTAAAACACAAAATTCATATGGATTTTAAAAAGAGGACAAGCATATAAAATTGCTTGTCCTCTCTATATTTAAACAGCTATTAATCCACTTCTATATCTTAAACTTTAATCTAAAATTTCTTTTTTAGAAATTAAGGGTCTTAACCTAATGGATATAATCTTGGTGGGTTTTCTTCATCATTTTGCTGTTCATTTTGTGGAGTATATGGCATTTGATCTTGTTGCGGCTCATTCGCTACAGGATTTATCTGCACATATTGCTGATTTGGCGACAATTGAGGTTGACGTTGCTCACGGCGACGTGTATTTTGAGATGCAGTCGGTCTAGGTTTTGTCAACTCATCAATGGATACAGCATTTGGAATAGTTACATTTGATGTATCCCCATGAATATCATCAAGTTCACTGAAGGAAGGAGTCCTCTTAGATGCTTGAGCAGCCTTACGTTCAGCTTCAAGTTGTTGACGTGCAAGTTCTGCACGACGACGAGCACTCTCTTGTTGATCTCGGACACGTTGAATAGCTTCAGCACGCTCTTTTGCTTTACGCTCGATTTCAGCTTGAGCCAACGCTTGTTGACGAGCAGCTTCAGCTTTACGCTCTGCTTCTAGTTGCGCTTTATATCGTTCCTCAGCAATACGTCGTGCCTCTGCGGCTTGACGTTCTGCTTCAGCTCGTTCTGCAGCAAGTCGCTCTTGCTCTGCCTTACGAGCTTCCGCCACTATACGAGCCGCCTCTGCTTTACGAGCCTCTTCGGCACGTCTTGCTTCTTCTATGCGGCGAGCTTCTTCGGCTCTACGCGCTTCTTCAGCACGTTTAGTCTCTGCAACAATTCGAGCTTCTTCTGCACGGCGCGCAGCTTCAAGACGTTCCTGTTCAGCTCTACGTTGTGCCTCAAGTCTAGCTGCTTCTGCTTTCCGAGCTTCTTCTGCTCTACGTGCTTCTGCTGCTAAACGAGCTTGTTCAGCTTTACGCGCTGCTTCAATTCTAGCTGCTTCAGCTTTACGTGCTTCCTCTGCTCGTTTTGCTTCTGCTGCTACGCGAGCGGCCTCAGCTTTACGTTCCGCTTCAATTCGAGCTTCTTCTGCTCTACGCACTTTCTCCGCACGACGAGCCTCTTCTACTTTTCTTGCTGCTTCCATTTGTTGTGCTTCCAAAGTAGCCTTAGCCTCTGCCGCTCTACGAGCGTCTTCTTGACGCTTCGCTTCAAGAGCGGCTTGCTCAGCAGCACGTTGTGCTTCTAAAGCAGCTTTCGCTTCTGCTGCTCGTTGCGCTTCAAAGCGAGCCTTAGCTTCGGCCGCTTTTCTTTCTTCCTCCGCTTTGCGGGCGGCCTCAATGCGAGCAGCTTGAATTCGACGCTCTTCTTCAAGACGTTTTGCTTCCGCTGCTAGTCGAGCTTCTTCTGCTTTACGAGCCGCCTCTAGCCGATCCGCTTCCGCTTTTCTCGCTGCCTCGATACGTGCCATTTCAGCTTTACGAGCCATTTCCGCCTTACGAGCTTCCTCTGCTTTACGCTCTGCTTCGGCTTTTTCAGCCATCTTGCGCTCAATTTCAGCATGCTTGGCTTCTGCAGTCTTTTGCAACATTTCAGCTTTTTCTGCAGCTAGTCGAGCCTCTTCAGCTTTTTTACGAGCTAAGACTTCTTTCTCGTCTTTTGCCTTTTTAAGTTGCGCTTCTTTTTTTACATCTGCTACAGCTTTATCGCTTAACTTTTTAGTTTCTTCATGAGCAATTGTTTCTGCCCGTTTAGCTGGACTTTCAGCAGTAGATTTTTTAGTATCTACTGTCCCTTTATCTCCATCTTTACCACCTACAGGACCTACAGGTATTTGTGTCCCCCCTTGAGTTGGGTGCCCTAAGATATCTTTAACATCTTTCGGTACATTAACAGCAATGGTTTGATGTTTTTGTGGATTTGCAAGAGATTCAGGAATCAACAAGAAACGAATTGGCAAATTCGATGCACCAGCTGGCATAAAGTTTAACGTTAATAAATCGCCCGCATTATAGTTCCCTAAAAGACGGCTATCTAATATAGTACCTTCCCCTAATGCGGAAATACCATCTGCACCACCAATGTGATAAGTCCGTGTATCTGTCTGTCCCCTTCTAGCACCTTGTTGATGTAATGTTTTTATCGTAAAGGAACCAGAATAAGGTCCCCCAAGAGGGTTAAAATACAGTCTAAACGGTTCATTACCCTTAGTAGGAATTTTTAGCGTATACAATACACCATAGTTACCACGATCTCGAACAAATGCTTTATTTTGCATTTCGTCTACACCATTGATAAACGTATCCTCGCGGTCATTACCAATTTCTACAAAGGCACCACCTAAAGCAGTGTCAAATGGTGTAGTAACCTCCATATTACGTTTAGCACCAGTATAGGTACCGCGCAATTGTATTTCATCTATGGGAAGATTTTTCACCCAATGTGACGCATCTACAGGGTCCATCCCCACAGGCAACATCATAACACGCGCAAATATAGGCCCTTCTGTTTTAATATCCACAATACCCGTAAATAATGCATCTCGATTTACCGGTGTATTTTCTAAGTCACTAAAGATTAATTGACGCCCTTGTGGTGGGATGCTAAGAGAGTATAACGGTCTTGCATCTGGGCTTTCATTAAGAGGCTGCTCCAAATCCTTCCGAGACAAATCACGACCTGCTGCAAAATAGTCAGGTGTAGCTACAGATTTTAATTGTCTCATGACATGTACTGAAGTTGGATAAGCCGTTTGGTTTTCTAAGACGATAGCAATCTTGTGAGGTAGATCCATTTCATTTACATGATAGAAATAGATACGACCATTGCCATTAATTGTACCTGCACTTAACGTACCTCCTACAGGTCCTACATATTCAGGACTATCCGATAGGAGCAATGTATCCGTTTGAGACACCAACGATGGTGGCAACGGAGAAAACTGAAAATATCCAATTGATTGTAAATCTATATCACGAGCTTCTACATGGCCTGTAAGGGCAGCCATGGCAGCCATAGCCGCAGCTACACAATATCTTGATTTATAGGAAAACATATATTATTACCTCTATATTTCTTCGAGCCCCAACGGGTCATACGTAAGTGCTAATGCTTCAATCTTCTTTAGTCGATGGCCAATTCCAGATTTAGATAGTTCCCCCTCCATCAACTCTTCAAGCTCTTTTAAACTCGCTTCAGGATTCTCCCACCGAAGTCTTGCAACGACGCGCAACTTTTCAGGTAATTCTTCAATACCGATTTCTCTATCAATAATACGGATTGCTTTTACCTGACGAACTGCTGCATCCACAACCTTCTGTAAATTTGCCGTCTCACAGTTGACTTGACGATTAATTTGATTCCGTACGGTTTTCATAATCCGCACGTTTTCAAATTCCATAAGCGCCGATTGAGCACCCATGACTTGCAAACAATTTGTTACTGCATCCCCTTCTTTAAGATATACTACATGCTCTTCCTTCCGCTCCGTTAAGCCTGCATGAATGTGAAAAAGCCGTAATACATGGATAATTTCCCTCGCAAAAATCTCGTTTCCCGTCATAAACTCAAGATGGTAATCACTTTGTGGTTTATTAACAGAGCCTCCCCCTAAAAAGGCCCCCCGTAAAAAGGCACGTCGTGCTTCCATTGATTTGAGCCAACTGCGAGGAATTTGTTCGGTTACAGGCCATAAAGCGAGATCCTCTAAAGCCTGTCTCCCCTCTATAGAAGGTTCCACAGAGAGCGTATACATATTTTTTTTACGCAGGTTTAAACCTTGTCGTACTAATACATTTGTAGGTAATTCGTATTGCTTTTTCAAAATACCAAGCAACCGACGAGCTACTGCATTATTAGCCGTAGCCAAACGAATGCCAACTGCACCTTTCATCCCCAAAATGATAGATCCGCTCATACGCAATAAGCAAGACGCTTCAATTTTCATGGCCACATCCGCATCACTAGAGGCTTCATATTGGCATAATTCATTTTTTACATCTTCTGCAAATGACATGGACATCCCTTCTCATTAATGATCATCTCGTTGAAGATAATATTCTAAGATATGCGGTTCAGTGTTAGATTGCATAGCATGAATGATATCCATAATAACTTTACCTAACCGTTCAGGATCGTGAACAGCTGGTTTTTGAGGGTTAATTAAGGTAGCTCGTATAGTGCGGATTCCTTTGTCTTGTAACTTTTTAGTATCTAATACCAATGGTTCAGATCCTACAGCACTATATTGTTCAACCATTTGAATTGGCAACGGCCCATCATTGGCAAGAACAGTATCTATAATTCCTTCTCCGCCATGGGCAATTAAAGCCTCTACATGGTCATTTAATGTGTAGCCTGTGGTTTCACCCGGTTGTGTCATAACATTAGCAATATAGATTTTATTAGCCTTACTGGCACGTACATGAGAGGCCAACTTATCAGTTAGTAAATTTGGGATAATGCTTGTATATAAACTACCAGGACCTAAAATAATTACATCCGCTTCATCAATGGCCCGTAATGCAGCCCCCTCTGGCTTAGGCAATGCTGGATCACTATAGATATGATGAATTCGTTTACCCGAGTGTGGTATATTACTTTCACCTTCTACAATAGTGCCATCTGTCATCTCTGCACGCAATTTAATGAACTCTGTAGAGGAAGGAATTACACGACCACGGACACGCAATAATTTACTAGCCGCTTCAAGAGCTTCTTCAATATCTCCATCATAAACTTGAGCAAGCGCAGTGATAAAGAGATTACCAAAACTGTGCCCAGAAAGCTCATTTTCACCATCAAAACGATAACGGAATAAGTTCTCCATTACTCCTTCTTGTTCAGCTAGTGATACTAAACAGTTTCGCAAATCACCAGGAGCTATCATTTGAAAGTCTTCTCGCAAGCGACCAGAAGAACCTCCATCATCAGCGACAGTTACAATCGCAGATAGGTTTGATGTATGTGATTTCAAACCACGCAATAAATTTGATAAGCCCGTACCACCACCGATTACTACAATTTTTGGGCCCTTATCGAGTCGGATATTTTGAAAAATAATATCCGATACCTTGCTGTCAGGATTAGGTAGTACCGCACGAATAATCGTTTTTATAACTTTACTCGTACCGATGAGCATTAATACAGCACCAATCGATAATACTACAGCCCCTACAGCAATGAGTACATTATAATTGTAAAAGCCCGTCATATTATAGGAAAAGGCAAGCACAATATCTTCAAGAACCGCAAGCCATTGATAGTTAAAAATCAAAGAAATGCCAATAATTAAAAGACCTACACCACAACTAAATAGGGCAAGCCAACGTTTTATATTTAGACCCGGAATTAGCCACCGGAACCATCCTTTTCGCAACATAATCCCCCCTATCTAGTTATCAAGTGTTATAATTTCATGAGGATTATAATCTTCTTTTACATTATTTTTCATCATATCTCTATGTTCAACAGTTACACGATATCCTTTTTCTAACAAGTGGGAGTATAGAGTCTCTGCCATAACTACAGATCTATGCATACCACCTGTGCAACCTACTGCCACAATAAACTGAGATTTCCCTTCTTGTTCATAATTTGGTACAAGGAAGTCCATGGTATCAAAGTAACGTTTTTTAAATTCCTCGGTTACTTCAAAGGAATGGATATATTCATTCACTGCTTTCACACGACCTGTTTTATGACGAAACTCAGGAATATAAAATGGATTAGGTAGGAAACGAACATCCCAAACCATATCTGCATCGAGAGGAATACCGTATTTAAAGCCAAAGCTCACTACAGTAATGGACATACCATGACCTTCATCAACTTGAGTAAAGCGCGTTTTTAAATATTCTTTCAAGCTGGCCGTCTTCATATTGGTAGTATCAATAATGAAGTCTGCTTTATGGCGCACAGAATTAAGGATTTGACGTTCCTTCTTTAATCCTGTTGTAATAAGCCCATCTGGAGCCAATGGATGACTGCGACGACTCTCCTTATAGCGACGAATTAAGGTCTCATCAGTAGCATCCATAAATACAATTTCAAAATCTACTTTCATATCTTTTAATGTATCTAACGATGAAGAAAGAGCCTCAAAAAATTCACCGCCTCGAATATCTACAACTAGAGCAACTCGATTAGTACGTTCTCCACCTTGTCGGCAAATTTCACTTAATTTAGGAATAAGTACAGGCGGAATATTATCAATGCATAAATACCCCATATCTTCTAATGCTTGTAATACTTGAGTTTTACCGGCACCCGACATACCTGTAACGATTAACAAACGAAATGCTTCCATAGTTTTACTCCATTATAAAAGATTCTCTTCAATCCAATGGGACACACCATCCTCATTATGGTGACCACAAATTGTATGAGCCACAGATTTTACATGATCTGTAGCGTTTTCAACGGCTACTGAGTAACCGGTTTCACTAAGCATAGAAATATCATTTTCTGCATTACCAAAAGAAACGATATCCTCTAAACTAATATGATTATCTAAACCTAGTTGTGCCAAAGCACGCCCTTTTGATACATTAGGCGCAACAATTTCTAAAAAATCTTTCTGACTACGAACTAGATTAACCAAATCGCCCACTTCAGGAGTCAAAGTATCAATAATTTGATCAATCCCCTCTACTGTATCAATAGCGATTAGCTTATTTGGTTCAGACTCTAAAGTATATAACCCATCACCTAAAAACTCTGCTTTCGCTCCCGTTTGAACTTCATAGAGATCGGACTGCCACGTTTTATGATGACATAGCAAATGATCATCTATATAGGATTGTATATGCCAATCATATTGTTTTGCTAATTCATAAATACGCTGTACAGCCTCAACAGAAACGGTCTGCTCAAATAGTTTACACCCTGTTTCTAATTCTTGAATGAGTCCTCCAGAGAACAAAATCATCGGTACATTACCAAGCTTTAAAGCAGAACCAATAGGCTTTGCCGTTTGATACATCCGTCCCGTAGCAATGGTAACAGCGATGCCCCTTTGCTGTAAACGATGTAACACATCTACTGTATAGTCAGATACAGTATTATCACTGCGTACCAAAGTTTCATCACAATCGATGGCAACCATTTTAATATGAGAAAAAGAAGGATTCATGTTTGCCTCCTTTATAAAAATTTTAAATGCTCTTTATTATACCATTAATAGTGGCTATTTAGATAGAAATAAGCGGTAAGAACTCTAATAATGACTA
>CAMUQE010000086.1 GCA_947096075.1 Veillonella parvula
ATATATCTATAACGATGTATGATGATACATATATATTATATTTATATAAATTATAAATATATAAGGTTTTTATTATAAGTTATGGAAGGGGATGAGTTTGTGGAATTGCATGCTGGTCACCATCAGGTGGTTCACTGGCTAGGGCTATCTTTTAATATTGATACCTTAATCGCTACGTGGATTACGATGGCGATCGTCATCATCATTACCTTGTTGGCTACGCGTGGGCGGAAATTGGTTCCTGCAGGAGTTCAAAATGGTGTAGAAGCACTATTAGAAGCCTTAGAAGGTCAATTATGTCCTACACTTGGTAAACATTGGCCGATGGTGAGCTCATTATTATTCACATTCTTCTTGTTCATCTTTATCGGAAATGAACTAGGCTTACTGCCTACTCTACATGCAATTACTTCGCCAACTGCAGATATTAATACGACTGCAGCATTGGCATTATGTAGTAGTCTTGTAGTATGGGGAATGGGGATTAAGGTAAAAGGTTTATCTTACTTTAACCATTTCCTACAGCCTTATAAAGCCATGTTGGTTTTGAATATTTTTGAAGAAATTGCAAAACCAATCACATTAGCATTCCGTCTATTTGGTAACATTGTGGCAGGTGAAATATTGTTAGAAATTCTTTATAACTTGCCTTGGTTTGTACCAGTACCATGGATTTGGATTGCTTTTAGTTTGTTTATCGGCATTATTCAGGCCTTTATTTTCACAGTTCTTACAGCTAACTATTTGGGTATGGCTTTGAGTGAAGAACATTAATTTTATCTAATGGAGGATTAATCATGGAAGTTCAAGGTTTATTCGCTTTAGCTGCGGCAATCGCAGTAGGTTGTGGTGCCATCGCTGCTGGTATTGGTGACGGTATGGTAGCTAGTAAAGTAATCGAAGGTATTACACGTCAACCAGAATTACGTGGTCAATTGATGTCTACTATGTTCGTAGCGATTGGTTTAATCGAAGCGATGCCTATCATCGGCGTAGTAGTAGCTTTCATTTTGTTATTCCGTTAATAGCAAGGAGGCAATACCTTGGTTGATTTAAGCCCAGGAACAATTCTTGCTCAAATGCTAAACTTTTTTATATTAGTTTGGATTTTACATCGTTTTGCGTATAAACCATTAGTAGGTATGATGAATGCTCGTAAAGAGCAAATCGCTAATGACTTAGCTAGTGCGGAACAATCTCGACTTGAAGCAGAGCAAATCAAAGCTGATTATGCAGCGCAAATTGCAAAAGCTCGCCAAGAAGCACAAGAAATCGTTGAAAAAGCGCATCATCAAGCTAAGGTAAGTACGGCTGAAGAAGTAGCAGCAGTGCGTTCTCAAATTGAAACTGAGAAAGAACGAGCTCGCCAAGATATCGCTATTGAACGCGATCGAGCTATGAACAGCTTGCGTAACGAAGTGGTATCTTTATCTGTAGCTATGGCTGGTAAAGTTGTTGCTAAAGATATGAACAGCGAAACTAATACAAAATTGATCGAAGACGCTATTCGTCAACTTGATAGTAAAACGATAGGGTTGTGATACGATGAGCATAGAAATTGTAGCAGATAAATACGGTTCGGCTATGTTTGAATTAGCTCAAGAACAAAATAATTTGGAACTCATGGAGGAGCAATTAGGTTATGTAGCGTCCGTTATGGCGGAACAGCCTGAACTTCGTTCATTTCTTGAAAATCCAATCGTTACAGAAGATGCAAAGATTAAGTTAGTTGGTTCTATCTTTGAATCTAGTATCGACAAAGTTGCTTTACATTTTATCTATGTGATGATTAAACGCGGTCGCCATCGTTATATTGCGCAGGCCATTGCAGCGTTTATTCAAAAATCACGAGAGGCTCGTGGTATTTTGGAAGCTACTGTAACTGTAGCAGAACCAATCACAGCTGATGTAGAAGCATCTGTGCAAGCTAAATTACGAGAAGTAACAGGGAAAGATGTTATTCTATCTGTGCGTCAAGATCCATCTATTATGGGTGGTATCATTATTCAAGTAGGGGATAAACGCATTGATGGCTCTGTATCTCGTCGTTTAGAGGAATTAGAAAAATCTTTATTAAGAACGAACTCTATTAGATAGGGGTGAATGGGTATATATGAAAATGAAGCCTGAAGAAATCACTGCTATAATCAAACAGCAGATTCAGGACTATGATGTTGACCTCAATGTCGATGACGTGGGTACTGTTCTCGATGTAGGGGATGGCATCGCCCATATTTATGGTCTTGAAAGAGCCATGGCCGGTGAGTTGCTAGAATTACCACACGGCGTATATGGCTTGGTTTTGAACTTAGAATTAGATAATGTGGGTGCCGTACTATTAGGTGATGACTTCTTGATTAAAGAAGGGGACCAAGTGCGCCGTACCGGCAAAATTATGGACGTTCCTGCTGGAGATGCCTTGATTGGTCGCGTAGTAAACCCTCTTGGTCAACCTCTTGATGGCAAGGGTGCTATCCAAGCTACAGAACGTCGTCCTATCGAACATCCAGCACCTGGTATTGCGGATCGTCAATCCGTCAACGAACCATTGCAAACAGGTCTTAAAGCGATTGATGCGATGGTACCAATCGGTCGTGGTCAACGTGAGCTTATCATCGGCGACCGTGGTACAGGTAAAACTGCGATTGCCTTAGATACTATTTTGAACCAAAAAGGCAAAGATGTTATTTGTATTTATGTAGCTATTGGTCAAAAAGAATCTACGGTTGCTCGTGTAGTACAAAAACTTGAAGAAGCAGGGGCTATGGAATATACAATCGTAGTTTCTGCGAGTGCTTCCACTGGTGCACCTCTTCAATACATTGCCCCATACGCTGGTGTTGCCATGGGTGAATACTTTATGTACCAAGGTAAACACGTATTATGCGTATATGATGACTTAACAAAACAAGCTGCTGCATACCGTGCTATGTCCCTATTATTGCGCCGTCCTCCAGGGCGTGAGGCATATCCAGGCGACGTATTCTACTTACACAGCCGTCTATTAGAGCGGGCTGCGAAACTTTCACCTGAACTAGGTGGAGGTTCCATTACAGCGTTGCCAATCATTGAAACACAAGCAGGTGACGTATCTGCATACATCCCAACAAACGTAATTTCCATCACTGATGGTCAAATTTTCTTGGGTACAGATATGTTCTACTCTGGTATTCGTCCAGCTGTTGACGTAGGTTTGTCCGTATCCCGTGTAGGTGGTAGTGCTCAAACTAAAGCGATGAAACAAGTAGCGGGTCAATTGCGTTTGGACCTTGCTCAATATCGTGAGTTGGCTGCTTTCGCTCAGTTTGGTTCCGACCTTGATGCGGCTACACGCGCTCAACTTGATCGCGGTGAACGCTTAACTGAAATGTTAAAACAAGGTCAATATGAGCCTATGAGCGTAGCGGAAATGGTTATTAATCTTTACGCTGGTACGAAAGGGTACTTAGCAGATATTCAAGTGGCAGATGTATTGTCCTTTGAAGCTGAACTTTTACGCTATGTGAAAGCAAATTATCCTGAAATTATCACTAACATTGAAACGTCTAAGAAAATTGACGAAGAAACTGAAAATCTATTGAAGCAAGCAATCCCAGAATGTGTTGAAGCATTTGGCTCTACACATACATTAGTGTCTCGTAAGGAGGCGTAATGTATGGCTAGTGCACAAGATTTGCGAAAACGCATAAAAAGTGTTACCAATACGCAACAAATTACAAAAGCGATGAAGATGGTAGCTTCTGCTCGTCTTCGTAGGGCACAAACAAAAGCGGAAGCTACTCGTCCTTACGCAGAGAAGATAGGGCAAATCTTGCGTCATATGTCTAATAGTGATTTAGAAGGCTTTGAAAGTCCTCTCTTAGATGTGCGACCTGTAGAGCGTACTTGCTATATTGTAGTAGGTGCAGATAAAGGTCTGGCAGGGGCATTCTCGTCTAATGTGTTGAAATTTGCCATGGAACAATTACATGGTAAATCTCCTGATACATACCGTGTTATCACGGCAGGTAGAAAGCCTAGAGACAGCATGAAATCTAGAGGTATTCATATCGATAAGTCCTATGCGGGCTTTTCCGATAAACCATCTTATGAACATGCGCGTGCCATCATGCATGAAGCACTTTCACTATACGAACGTCATGAAGTTGACGAAGTCATCATGATCTATACACGTTTTGTAAATTCTATGACGCAAATTGCACAGGCCGAGCGCTTGTTGCCAATAGAGCAACCACAAGATGAGGTAAAAGGAGAAGAGTATGATTTCATGCCATCTGCCGTATCCGTCTTGGAGGCGTTGCTGCCAAAATACTTAGAAATTACAGTTTATAATGGATTGTTGCAATCTGCGGCTAGTGAATTGGGCGCTCGTATGACGGCCATGACATCTGCTACAGATAATGCAGGGGAACTCATTGAGTCCTTAGGCCTTGAATACAACAAGTTGCGTCAATCTAGTATTACAAACGAAATTTCTGAAATCGTTGGTGGCGCTAATGCCTTGCAATAGATAAGGAGACATCTGTCGATGAGTAATAATATTGGTAAAGTTGTGCAGGTCATCGGCCCAGTTGTAGACGTGCGCTTTGATGCTGGTCATTTACCAGCTATCTACAACGCTATCCACATCTACCATGACCACAAGGCACACGATAGACAAAAAATCGTAGTAGAGGTTATGCAACACTTAGGCGACGATACAGTTCGTTGCGTTGCGATGAGTTCTACTGACGGTATGACACGTAATATGGAAGCGGAAGATACTGGCGCTCCAATTTCCGTCCCTGTAGGGGAAGGCGTATTAGGCCGTATTTTTAACGTACTTGGTGAAACGGTAGACCATGATCCAGCTCCAGTTGTGGCTGATGAAAAATGGCCTATTCACCGTCCAGCACCTAAATTTGATGACCTCTCTCCAGATACACAAATCTTGGAAACAGGTATTAAGGTCGTTGACCTTATCGCTCCATACGTAAAAGGTGGTAAAATCGGTCTCTTTGGCGGTGCCGGTGTAGGTAAAACCGTATTGATCATGGAACTGATTCACAATGTTGCTACAGAGCACGGCGGTTATTCCGTATTCTCCGGTGTAGGGGAGCGTACTCGTGAAGGTAACGACTTGTGGAACGAAATGAAAGAGTCCGGAGTTATCAACAAAACAGCTCTCGTATATGGCCAAATGAATGAGCCACCAGGGGCTCGTATGCGCGTAGGTCTTACTGGCCTTACAATGGCTGAATACTTCCGTGATGTGAAGAAACAAGACGTGCTCTTGTTTATCGATAATATCTTCCGCTTTATCCAAGCGGGTTCTGAAGTATCTGCCCTTTTAGGTCGTATGCCATCTGCCGTAGGTTACCAACCTACATTGGCTAATGACGTAGGGGCATTGCAAGAACGTATTACATCTACAAAAGAAGGTTCTATTACCTCCGTACAAGCTGTATATGTACCTGCCGATGACTTGACTGACCCTGCTCCAGCAGCGACATTCGCTCACTTGGATGCGACAACAGTATTGTCTCGTTCCATTGCGGAGCTAGGTATCTATCCAGCGGTGGATCCACTCGACTCTACAAGCCGTATTTTGGACCCACATGTACTTGGTGAAGAGCACTACGCAGTAGCTCGTGGCGTACAAGAAGTATTGCAAAAATATCGCGATCTTCAAGATATTATCGCAATCCTCGGTATGGAAGAATTGTCTGACGAAGATAAACTCACTGTATCTCGCGCTCGTAAGATTCAACGTTTCTTGAGTCAACCATTCTTCGTAGCAGAAGTATTTACCGGTTCTCCTGGTAAATATGTGCCATTGTCCGAAACATTGAGAGGCTTCAGAGAAATCTTAGATGGTAAACATGATGAATTACCAGAAGGTGCATTCTACATGGTTGGTACCATTGATGAAGCCGTTCAAAAAGCAAAGGAAATGCAAGAGAAGGGGGAATAATCCATGGCGGAACCTATGACCCTACAGATAATTACACCTGATGCAATCGTATTCGAAGGTCAATCTACATTCTTTGTAGGTAAAGCTATCGATGGTGCCTTTGGTATTTTGCCAAATCATGCACCTATGATTATTGCATTAGACTTGGCACCTTTACGTATTGATCAACCAGATGGAACATCTCGTGAATTTGCCGTATTTGGTGGCTTTTGTGAAATTGAACATAATAAGGTGAGTATTGTAACCCCTGATTGTCAAGATCCGAACGTGATTGATATTGAACGTGCGCAGCGTGCTAAAGAGCGTGCTGAAGGTCGGTTATCAAACCCTACACCTGATATTGATGTAGAAAGAGCAGAAGCAGCATTGCAACGTGCGTTACTGCGCTTGCATGTTACAAAAATGTTATAAGAAAAAGGCTAGCCATCTGGCTAGCCTTTTTTTAAGAAATGTATCTACTTTACAAGAAACTAAAGGAAACCAAAGTGGTAGATTGATTCCCTAAGATAATTTCTTATGTTTAAATTAATAAAAAACAGCTAAGCGATAAGCTTAACTATTTTTGTTTTGATTATAAGACGCTCACACCTTTTAAGGAGTATGCAGTATTCTTGGGTTGTTCTACTTGGAAATCGAGTACAACAGGTGCCTCGGAATTAATACCAGGTGCTTGGTAGCGGTCACGGTCTGTTGGGATTCGTTTATATGGTAGTTTATCAAGTAATACATTCATAACTTTGTTCCAGACAGATTTATGTGTTGGCATAGTCAAAGAGTCGTCAGTTTGGTTGAAGCCCGTACGAACCGTATGAATTACTTTATCATTTACATCATAGTAGTATAAAAGAGCATTAACCTTTGCAGCGATATAAATTTCACGATTATCCTTATTATATGTATCTGGACCGTTAATACTATTAACCTGTACATATATGTCTTGTAATGGTACAGGCATAATGACGATTTCAGAATTTTGGGCCGCTGCAATTTGAGCAAGATCAACGGCTTTAATTTCTGCAGTTGGTGTGTTAGTACTTACGATGGTTGTATCATAGTACGGATATTTAAGCGTATTAGATAAGCGATTTGTCATGTAACGACCAAATTGAGCTGTATTTTCATTGCGCAAGTTTGCAGGTACAACAATAGTTACTTTGCGACTAGGGAAGTTTTCTAAGTGGCCATCATGACTTGTATTAGATGTATTAATTGTCGCTTTTTCTGGAGTCCCTGAAATCGGTGTAGACGTCGGCGTTGTAGCTACCTTTATGACAGGTTCCATATTTGTTTCAGCAGCTAATATAGGAGCATCATTGTTTGTGTTGCTTTGCATAGTGCTAAGAACTACAGGTTGCGTCGCAGTTGGTGTTAATTGACTCAAATCAATCGTAGCAGCACTAACTGTTGTAAATGCAGTTGTGAGTAGTACCGCAAGTACTGTAAATAGTGGACGTTTATAGAGTCCGAAGTTATGTAACATAATTCCTCCTCTTAATAAAGCTCTTTTAAAATTACAAATTATACAACTTATTTTATTATATCATATATACAAAAAAAAGAAGCAAGCTTAATAGCTTGCTTCTTTGGTTTGGTGGACGATGACAGGATCGAACTGCCGACATCCTGCTTGTAAGGCAGGCGCTCTCCCAGCTGAGCTAATCGTCCATGTGGTGACCCGTCCGGGAATCGAACCCGGGATACCGCCGTGAAAGGGCGGTGTCTTAACCGCTTGACCAACGGGCCAGAATGGCTCCTCGAGTAGGACTCGAACCTACGACCGATCGGTTAACAGCCGATTGCTCTACCGACTGAGCTATCGAGGAATGGTACGATTGTTATTATATGTTAGATTAATTATAAAAGCAAGCATTTTTTTTATAATACTGGAATTTAGCTATTGTTTATTATGACTAAAAGACATAACTTTATAAGTAAAATTAGTCATTAGAAATTTTGATAAGGGAGTTATTAAAATTAATAAAATCTATAGAGTTTGTTAAGTATAGATATTTACTGTGTTCTTA
>CAMUQE010000087.1 GCA_947096075.1 Veillonella parvula
AGTGAAGCAATTTTAGTGAATGATAGTGGTTATACTATATATAATGAAAGTTGTTAAATCAAACTTGTGATTTATATTTTTACAATTCTAAAAACTATCTGTGTTCACTATTATTTATCGCCACTAATGATATCTTATCTTGATAAGTATCTAATGTTTTCTGAGCAGTCTCTTCAAATGGATACTCTCCTAAATGAGGCACAACATAATGATCAAATACATTTACACCCATATAATCATCTAATTCAGATGCAATACTTTTATCATCCATTATCTGATTATATTCAATATTTTCAGACATAATAATTGCGCCAGCAGATTCACCAATATAAAATAAGCCCTCTTTAATTCTTTTAAAAAGTACCTCCACAAGATTTTTTCTTTTTATTTCCTGTAGCAAATAAAAGGTGTTGCCACCAGATATACAAATACATTCTGTTTTTAAAAACTTATCCTTCAAATAAGTTTCATCAAATTTAGTAATATCAAGAATTTCAACTTCATAGCCTAGAGATTTTAACATCTCAATACCTTCATCAATATATCCAGTATATGGTTCAACATTACCAGCAGTAGGAATAAAAACTATCTTATTCGAAACCATTTTCGAAAGATATTTTTTTGTTATACTTTCTGTTCCGGCTAAATATGACATAAGTAACATTTCCATGAACTATCACCTCTCACAAATTTATAACTATTTATTAATGGCAAGATTAATTTAATATAAAAAAACCGCCTAAGAATCTACCTAGGCGGTTTTAAAAACCACTTATTCGGCTATTCTATATCTATTATAGCCGAATAATCATAAATTTATCTGTAAGCACAGAATTATTTCTAACAGAAATGTACTTTTCTATTTGGTGGAGATGAGGGGGTATATTGCAACCCCCTTATTATATATACATTTATAAGGATTACATCTCATCAAAGGGGCAAATAAGGGGCGACAAATCATTATCCTTTTATTTATACTAATTCTAATTCTTCCCTTAACGCCCGTTGCAATATCTGTGAGAAGTTAAGCTGTTTTTCTTCAGCTTTATAGTTTAACCAACTAGGAATAGTAAGCGTCTTTTTGACAGCCTTATTATCAGTTCGTTTAAGATATTCTTCTTCATCCCAAACTACTAGATCTGTAAATTCTCCTTTTTCACATTTAATATCAGCAGGATTACTAGCTTCTGGAAACTCTTCACCATCTTCACTTAAGGAATACAAATAAATTCCTAACGCATCCTCAGCCATTTCTACCGCTTCTTTTAGTGTATCACCTTCAGTAACACACCCTAATAAATCAGGGAACATAACTGTATACCCTGTTTTGCCATCTGTACTAAATACAGCTGGATACATTTCCTTTCTCATAGTTCTGCCTCCTACTTCACAACCATTCTCTACACCATTAATCTTGAAGGGGGCTATTTAAGCCCCGCCTGTTTCAAGATTGTGCTTAATGTTTTGGGTTTTAAATCCTCTTTATGTAACGCAATTGTTACTCGCCCCAGCTTTGTAGGATGTTTTAATATGTGATGTGAGCCTTTAACTCTATCAACATACCAACCATCTTTGTTTAAAACCCTCATTAATTCTTTCGGTGTAGTCAATATCTCACCGCCCTTTCTTTGTTTTTATTATAGCACGTATTAATACGTATCTCAAGAGCTTATTAAATAAAAAATAGGCTACTAATGCAATTATTTCTTTGCATCAATAACCTATCTTACTTTAATCCAATTCAGTTACTCTAAACAATTTACCATTTCTAAACAATAACTCACACCGTATATTGTTTTCATCAACTAATGTCGCTTCAAACAATCCCTCTGTTGGAACTTCAATATTCTCTGCAAAATTATATTCTTTCCCTTCAAAATTAAATGTCTTCATTTCTAAATCTCCTTTACTTTCTCTAATTACAACATTGTAAGTTTCTTCTCGATAGACTTAACAATATTTCCCGTACTAGTAGGCAATACAGTAATATACATTCGATTTCTTACCTTTACCCACCAACTTTTAGTAGTTTTTATTTCATCTTCTAACGGAATAATTACTTTTGCCAACTCTGCTTTAACTAAATTAGTTAAAGCCCCTTTATCTTGAGTCTTCAATATATCAATTGCCCTCCCTTTGGCTTCTTTTGTTGCTTGATTCACCACTTCTTTAATAATTTGATTAGCCATTATTTTTCTCCTTTTCTTTAATTTCTGCTGTAAATGCAGCCAATGCCTCTGCTTTTTCTACGTCCATTCTGTTATAAACGCTTTCATAGATATCTTGACTTAATCTAGGACTTATCCACTCATTAGATTTATTAGATTCATATGCGCCGTTAATCATGTCATAGTCAAAAATATCCGCATCAACCTTTTCCAATATCTTAAGAACATACCTCAATGCTTCTAGAAATAAATTAACCACTTCGCCTGGACCATATTGAACAGCTCTGCTCCAAATGACATTTTTCATAGCTTCGCTATGGTTATCTACATTAAATCCTGCATTTCTTAAAAGCTGCACCGCTTGATCATAATAGGCATGTTTAATGTAATCATATTACATTTGTTTAAATCCGCCTGGATCAATAGTCCCTAGCTCCTTCCATTGCGCTATAAACGCATCAGAATTAATAGCCCCACTATCTACAAGTACTCTTGCATAGTCTTTATAAAACCCATCTTGGCGTAATCCCCAACCTAGAAATTCATCTACACTTCCTGTATTACTTGCTAATTGATAAGCTCCATAGGACATTCCGCCTAAATCACCATCACCACTAGATACAATTGCTGGATTACCATTGCTTTCAAACTGTGCACTCAAATCACCTAACGCCATTTATCTTCACCTCCATGTATAGTGGCTGTCCGTTGCCCACCGATATACCCGACTAACCCACTAGCAATACTCATGGCCAATTCATTCATTCCTAGCCAAATTGCTCCTAATAGGGCCACTACTAACCCACTTATGGCTAACAATTCTTTTGTTCCTGAACTGTTCATTTTATCGCTTCCTTTACTGATTTAATTGCTGCTAATATCTGCTTAAATAATGCGATAGCCCGTCTAAACCATCTCGTTTCCACAAGCTCAAGTTCAATCATATTTTCCACACAAGATGCCAATTCTATGACTATAGGAATTAGATACATTCCTGTACTGAGGAACGCATCTAATCGCCCTATAATTGGTACTTCCACATCAGGTAGTGTTATCAATACCGTTGACAATATAAATAACCATGGGTATGACATAACTAGCTTTTTAGTTATATCTGCACATAATTTATTACTTACAAGATATCGTCTTTTTTTACCATTAACTGTAACGGTCCCCCATCCTCGCCATAGCATGGCAATAATAGTATTCTTGATTGTACACGGTCGATGTGTTGCCAAATTAAAATTACGCACCTCAACTAAGATGCGTAATGTCGTATCAATAAATATTAGAATTAGTGTACAAAATATCGCTAATGAAATATGTACTAACTCTTTTTCACTAAATACTGCAATTAATACAGGTGGTGGCGGAGGTGGCATTATATTAATCATAGTCTTTTCCTCCTTATGCCTTATCCCATACCTTGGTGTTTCTATTAAATTTTTTAGATTTTTCCTGATTATATAAAGTTCCCCTACTCATGGTATTAACTGTTGCAACAATAGCATCTATATCAGATTTATCATTTATAACAATATGATCCATATCATAAGAATCAGTAAAACTAAACGGTTTTCCTTTCGGCATTACATAACTAGGAATACTTAAGACTGATAAACTACCCAATCCATTAAATGCATCTTGTGCAATATTCGTAGCTTTAGGTAAGTTAATTGTATTAATCCTGCTATATTCAAATGCTCTAGACCCTACAGTTGTAACTTCTGGATAATTTATTGTAGTAACGTCATAATTATATGCAAATTCTCCATTTTTAATTGTTGTTTTAATTGCTGGAATACCTTCAATTTTAGCTGTTTCTACAACCTCACCAAGTAAATTGATATATTCAATAAATATATCATCTTCACCATACATTGGAATTTTTAATATAGCATGACCATCTATGATTTCAGCCGCATCAAAAGTCCCTTGTAATCTAACACTAAAATGAGGTTCACCAGCCAAACGAATTTCTGTATCGCCCTTATGTGGCTCATTCCAAGTTAATGGTGTATATGTTTTGGTTGGAATATTAGATATAATTGCTCCCAAAACTTGTTCTAAACTCTTACCAGCAATATAGATGTTTTTACGTTTCAACTCATCAATTACATTCGTTAGATCTAACTTAAATTTTAATGACTCAACCCATTCTGCTTCAGTCCCTGTAAAACCATAGTCTTTGCTAATCTCATATGCACTTTTTCCATCTTTACCTGGCTTTTTTAAGCTTTCTAACCACTCATCTACAGTCCCATCAAATCCAGCTTCTTTTGCAACATCATATGCGGATTTACCAGCATAAATTATTGTATTTACATTTACAGGTGTATTTTCTAATTTTGTATCTACTTTCATTGGTTTAGCCATATGTACCTCCTTATTCATGCAATGAAATATCAGGGATTATATTCATTTCCCCATAGCCAATCTTTTGATAGCTATTTTTCTTAAATAAAAAAGCATCATATTGGTATGTCCCACCAGTAAGATGCTTGTCCGCGGTTTCTTTTCCGCTAATTCTAAAAGTAACTTGATTATTCTCTATTGTTGGATGCAATTCTAATACGACTTCACGATCGGGCCTTTTTCTTACTTTCATTACCGCATCATAATCAGTAATTTCTTCATTTTCTATAATATACGTAATACCAAAGTCCTGACCAACATGTAAATCTATATCTAATTCTTTCATCTATACACCTCCTTTTTAGTTTCTAACCATATCCATATTGGTTTTATCATACCCAGTAACATCAACAACCATATATTGCGTTGCCGTGCTACCTGTACAACCTGCAGCAAGAGTAGTTACCGTATCCCAATTAATTGATTGATATGAGTTTACTTTTACCGTCTCACCATTAATAAATTTTATTGTATTCCATACTGCCCCTGTATGAGATTTACCATCTCCACGATTAATATTAGGACCCCATACCTGTGCATCTACGGTACTTAAAGGTACAACAGCCACTTTACATCCATAGGATTTTGGATCTGTAGACATATCCGCATACATTTCTGGGTTATAATTCGATAATTGACTTTTGAAGTCTTTTCCATAATGGTCTAAAACTCTCATATACCGTATCCGACTATCATATAGAATATCGTATTTTGCCCAATTTTCTCCCCAGAACTTATGTTTACCTAACACTTGTAAAGCCACATTTTTCCCTTTTTCCTTATTAATATAATCAAGTCTCGTCCTACCTTTAAATTCATTCATATCCTCAAAATAGCCAAAGCAATAAAATCTAGTATCATTAGCTACTTTTAAGGCTTCTTGTTCCGTGAATTGGTCTCCACCCTTAACTATATTTACAACAAGTGCAAATATACTTTGTTGCCGTTTCACAACATTTTCCGCTTCAAATTCATATCCACTTGGAACAGTTACCGCTATAATCGGTGATTCACCATGATATACCTGCCTAATTATATATGTTACTTGGAGTCTATTGATGCCCCCACTTATAATTGGCTTAATATTTTTATACCTATAATCGTTATTACCAACTACTGTAGGAGTATATGGGCTATTAGAATCTACTGGTATCGATATTTTACTATTTATAACCTTCAAATTACCGCCTTTATATATCCTAGCAGCTTTTTGTTTTGGAAAACTAAGATAAACAAGATTATCATATGAATCATTAATGATTGTCTTACCATTTATGTTTTTAATATTAATGAACTCCATATACTAAATACCCCTCATATGTGATGTCCTTCATTTGTCGCTCAATTTGATACGTTTCTTCCGACATGGAAAAGGACCACGTAATAGTATTTCCATTAACTTCCGCTACTAAATATTGTCCCATAGCAGCCACCCAAAGCGTTTCACCATTTTGAACTCCATTTACTACAATAGTATGCCGTCTATTAGGAATTTCCCTTACATATATCTTATCTATTGTTCTACATAACATTTCTTTTAGATTTAATATGATATTCCCATTTCTATCATATATTTCCAAATGCCCATCCATATTACCAAGTTCCTAACTTCAAACGTTCATTATTTTCCTCATCAAATGCAGTAATAAGATTATCTTCAATTCGCATCCTTGCTCCTGTGCTTTTTGTTTCCAATTTGCCAATAATCCCTGATACTGCAGATAACGATGTTACATCCAAATTATCTGCTATAATTGCTTTTGATTGGATAACCCCTTTACCAATAACATTTTTTTCAAATAATGTATCACCTGTCACATGCACTAATTTACCATCAATACGTACTCCAGATTTACTTAAGTTAATACGTGTAACTAGTTTATCACCATCTAGTGCATCTACAGCATTGGCTACACGTAAATCAATGCCATTAGATAACTGTGTGATTTGAGTATTTATATTGGTATTTAGGTTTGTAATTCTTTATGTAAATCCCTTTTCAATAGATACTATTTTATTTTCAAATCCATTTACACTGGTTTTTACTGTCCCAACAGTATTGGACAACTGATTAATTTCTTTATTCATATTAGCAATACCTAAACTTTCTAAGTCTAATAAATCCTTATCTATAGTTGCTTTTATACTAACCTGCTTTTCAATTATATAACCTTCGCCAAATACATCTACAAATGAGCATTGTACCTTATATATTCCTGATACATTAGAATATGTAAGCATTGTACTTGTTGTTTCAAATGTATCAGTACGTGTGTCTCCAATCACATTACATCTAATTATATAAGCTTGTGCAGGTTTTAATGAAAAATATATATTAAATCCATCCAGCTGATTTTTAATTTCAATGGTTGGCGCTAATAATTTAGGTACATTATATTCATACGTCGCTGCCGTGGAGTATTTTCCCATAGTACTCTTCGCATATAAAAATACTGTATCACTACGCTTAGTTAATGGTAATGTAGCGGTTGTACTTTTAACTCTTGCTATCAGCCCACTAGTTTGCTTACCAGGATTGTTATCAGTCCTTAATTCATAATACTCAACATCTACATTAACAACCTCGTCCCATGATGCAACTATATTACGATTAAATGTAAGTAAAAAGTTATCTGGCATATCTGGAACTACGTCAATTTGTTTAACAGATGCTTCTATTATTTACGCTGTTTCAGCTCTATTACCAAACCTATCAACTGATATAGCCTTAATCCTATATTCTTCTCCTGGTCCTAATGCTTTTATACTAACTTGGCTCTCTCCGCTACCAGCATATTGCCATTCCTGATTAAGTACTTCTTTGCCATTTTTCTTAATCAACATGTACCAAATTTCTGCATTAGCAAAGTTCAATGACTCTCTTGGTTTATCAAATAATACTTGAAGATCATAATACACATTCTTGTCAGCAGTTTGATTATATCTACTAATTACATGAAGATTTTGTACATCATTCGGAGCTTGCATTTTAGGAATTGCAATAGATTTTGTGATTCCTGTTGTCAATTGACCTAAATCATTAATGGCTTGTACTCTTACTTCATATGTAGCCCCCAATACTACATCAGTTATTACCGCATTATTAACCGATGCAGGATAATTACCTACATATGACCACGTATCACTTTTAGTATTACGATAATTTACCACTACATTATGTACACTTCCATTTCTACGTAATTGCAATAATAACGCTATTTTTGAATAAATAAAGACATTATTTCCATATACATCACTGCTTAGACCTA
>CAMUQE010000088.1 GCA_947096075.1 Veillonella parvula
ATAACAATGGAATATTGAATTTCAGCTAGTATTCAGCATTTTGTTGGATAATTATATAGATAATCTCATATTAAATATGAAAATAAGATATAAGTATGAGGTAAAAAAATAACCATAAAATTGATAATAATTGTTGAAATTAATGCTTGATTTGGTATAATAATTTAAGATATTAATACGCATTCTTATTTGGTGTGGTTAATATGAGGTTGTTAGGTACAAAAATAGGAGGTGTAGTATGGCTATCAAAAAGTTGAAAGACATGAAGCCAGGTGAGTCTGGTCTTATTGTTGCCTTACATGGCAGTGGCAATGTTAAACATCGTTTGATTGACATGGGCCTTGTAAAAGGTACAAAAATTCATGTTATGAAGTTTGCCCCTTTGGGTGATCCAGTAGAAGTTAAAGTTAAAAACTTTGAATTAGCACTTCGTACAAGTGAAGCTGGTATGATTGATGTAGAGGTATAATAGGAGGTTCACATGGCAGAAAAAGGGCAAATTCGTATTGCCTTGGCAGGTAACCCTAACTGTGGTAAAACTACAATGTTTAACAATATCACAGGGGCGAAGCAACACGTTGGTAACTATGCCGGCGTTACAGTAGAAAAAAAAGAAGGCCATACTAATTTTAATGGTCAAGAGTTATTATTTATTGACTTGCCAGGTACGTACAGCTTAACAGCTCGCTCCTTGGATGAGTTAGTTGCTCGTAATGTTATTGTAAACGATAATCCAGATGTAATCGTAAACGTTCTTGATGCATCTAACTTGGAACGTAACTTGTATTTAGCGGCACAATTGTTGGAGCTTGAAAAGCCAATGGTTATTGCTCTAAACATGTCTGACGTTGCTGAAGAAATGGGCATCAAATACGACTTTAAAAAAATGGCTGAATTAACAGGTGCAACAATCGTTAGTACAGTAGGTCGTACAAATATTGGTACAAAAGAGTTGTTAGAAGCAACAATTAGCGTAGCTGCCTCTCAAAAAGCACCTGGTGTAACAGTTAATTATGGTGATTTATTAGAAGGTAAAATTGCTGAACTTGTAACAGCACTTGAAGAATCTGGTACAGTAACGTATCCACTACGTTGGGTTGCTATTAAATTATTAGAAAACGATCCAGATGTTGTGGAAAAAGTTAAAGGCTTTGCGAATACAGAAGCCGTTCTAGAAAAGGCCGCTGCTATCCGCGAAGAAATCAAAGATCAAGTTGATCTTGATATAGTATTCCAAGAATATCGTCATCGTTATGCTGTTGAAGTATATAACCAATCTTTAACACAAGCTCCTGCAGAAATCGAAACACGGTCCGATCGTTATGATAAAATCTTAACGCATCGTATTTGGGGCTTACCAATCTTCATGCTTGTTATGTACCTATTGTTTGCGTTCGTAAACCTTGTAGGTGGTATTCCACAAGGTTGGATTGAAGATGGCTTTGCTGCATTACAAGCTTTTGCAACTCAAAACATTCCGGAAGGTCAATTACAGTCCCTCGTATCTGACGGTATTATCGCCGGTGTAGGTGCCGTACTTTCCTTCTTACCACTGATTCTATTGCTATTCCTTGGTATTTCCTTCTTGGAAGATACTGGTTATATGGCTCGTGCAGCCTTCGTTATTGACCGTGTGATGCGCGCTTGTGGTTTGCATGGTAAATCCTTCATTCCTTTATTATTAGGTTTTGGTTGTTCCGTACCATCCGTAATGGGTGCTCGTATCCTTGATAACTATAAGGATCGAATGGTTACAATTTTGATTACACCATTCATGAGCTGTTCTGCTCGTTTACCTGTATACATCTTATTTGCTAATGCGTTCTTCCCAAATGGATGGGATAGTACATTAGTTGTCTTCTCTGTGTACTTCTTAGGTATTGTTTTTGGTGTTATCTTTGCAAAAATCTTCCGCAAATTCCTGTTCTCTGGTGAAGCTGAACCATTTGTAATGGAATTACCTCCTTATCATTTGCCTACATTGAAAGCTACTTGGTTACACATGTACGAACGTGCTAAATTGTACATCATTAAAGCAGGTACTTTCATCATGGCAGCGTCCATCTTGATTTGGTTTATCACTGCATACCCTATGGATGTAGAATACTCCAAAGATTATGATGGGATGAAAGAACAAGTTGCTCAAGAGTACGAAGTAAAAGATGCAGCTACATTAGCACAATTTGGTATCACTGCAGATGATCAAAAAGAAGCAGTAGATAAAATTGTGGAAGATATGAAAGGTAAAGTAGAAGAAGCTACTAAAGCGGCTGAAGATGCAGAAGAAGATGCTCCTGAAGTAGCAGTAGAACCAGATTCTGCAGCACCTGAATTATTTAATTCTATTCAAGAAGAAAATAAAGAATTATTCCCTGCAGCATGGGCTATGTACAAAAATAGCGTTAATTTAGATGATAAAAACCAAAAAATTGATAAAGAACAAGCTGCGGAAAAACTTGAACAATCTTATGCTGCTTCCTTCGGTAAAGCACTTAATCCAGTACTTGAGCCATTGGGCTTTGACTGGAAAATGGGCGTATCTCTCGTAGCCGGTTTGGCAGCTAAAGAGGTTGTTATCTCTACATTAGGTACTATTTACGCTGTTGGTGGCGATGATAAAAATCCAGCACCATTAACTGAGTACATGCAAAATGACCCTCATTTCACACCGTTAATCGGCTTGACAATGATGTTGTTTGTCTTAATTTATCCACCATGTTTGGCAACATTAGCAGTTATTAAACGTGAAACTGGCTCTTGGAAATGGGTTGCGTTCATGTTCTTCTATGAAAACACATTTGCTTGGATTACATGTTTCATCTTCTACAATGTGGGCCGTGCATTAGGTTTCTAATTCGTGAGTCGTTAAATACAGTGTTTTAGCCACTTTATAGGTAGTTAAAAAAACTGCATTGAATAATTGCGATTTAGTTATAATTAATTTGAAAATAATACTTGCTAATTATCAATATTCGTGGTTAAATGATAATGAGAAAAGGGGAATATCCTTTAGGTATTGCTTTTATCTTATTTATCACTAAGACAGATATTGTGATTTAGGTGATATTGAGAAAGAGGCATAATAATGGATAATCTTGTTATAGGACTCATAGTTGTTCTAGCATTAGCTTATATTGGTTTTAAAATGTTTAAACAAGTTGGCGGTAAAGGTGGCTGCGGCTGTGGCGGCGGTGGATCTGATTCCGGTAAATCATCTGGCTGTGGTGGAAGCTGCAGTTGCGATGGTTCCAATAAAGCATTAGGCATTAAACGAGTTGATAAGTAATCAGAACAACACTCAAGTTATTGGAAGAGAAGAGAAGTCTCTATAATGGCTCCTCTTTTCAAATATAGTAATTTAATTTTTTATCATATTTAGTAGAAAGGAATATTTTCATGTTCAACATCGATCAAAAAAATCTTAAAAACGCTAACTTATTCGCAGCAGGTCTTGCATTGGGTACTGTAGGTCTTAAAGTTTTAACTTCTAAAGATGCAAAAAAAGTATATGCTGGTATCGTAGCAGCTGGCCTTCGCGCTAAAGAAACTGTATTAGAAACAGCTGAAAAAGTACAAGCATCCGCATCCGACGTATTGGCAGAAGCTCAAGAAATAAACGAAGCACGCAACGAAGAAATTTTTGAAGAAAACAAATAATTAGAGGATTGCACATATGTTACAATTTTCTGTAGTAAAAAAACTCAGAAATCGCTTGCATATTAAGCTTACAGGTCATCGATTTACAGAAGCTGAAGCAGCTTATGTAGAGGATACATTGTTGCTTAACGATGCAATTGTAGATGTAACCTTCTACACTCGCAGCAGTCAAGTAGCCATTAAACATACTGGCGATGTTGATGCTGTGCGTGAAGCAGTGCTAGGTCTACGCGATTTAGACTTGTCCGAAGCACCTGCTTTGAACGAATATTCTCCGCGTTTGGTGAATAAAAAGTATCGTGAAATGATGCTTAATAAAACGGCTTTATACTTAGGTAAAAAGGCTGTTTTACCTGCTCCGATTGCCGCAGCATGGGCTTGGTGGGATGGTCTTAAAATCATCGGCACAGCTATTAAGACTTTATGGCAACGTAAGTTGACTGTTGAGGTTCTTGATGGTGTAGCAATTGGCGCATCTTTACTTCAAAAAGATTACCCTACAGCAAGTGCCGTAATGTACTTACTTGGTATTGGTGAAATCTTAGAAGAATGGACTCATCGTAAATCCGTATTAAATCTTGCTCAAAGCATGTCTTTGAACGTAGATAAAGTATGGGTATTGTTAGATGATATTGAAGTAAGCAAACCTGTTAACGAGGTTGTAGCTGGTGATCAAATTATCATTCGTCAAGGCGAAGTGATTCCATTGGATGGCGTTGTTGTGGATGGCGTAGTTCTTGTTAACGAAAGCTCCATGACTGGTGAGCCAGAAGCGGTTCGCCGTGATAAAGATAGTTCTGTATATGCTGGTACTGTTGTTGAAGACGGTAAAGCTATCGTAGAAGTACACAGCACATCTAAAACTTCTCGTTATGAAAAAATCGTTAACCTCATTGAAGAGTCTGAGCAAATGAAATCCGGTATGGAACAACAAGCATACCGCATGGCTGATAAATTAGTACCTATTAGCTTTATCGGTGCTGGTTTAACATACTTGTTGACTCGCAATGTAATGAAAGCATTGTCTTTCGTTATGGTTGACTTCTCTTGTGCATTGAAATTGTCTATTCCATTGGCTGTACTTTCAGCAATGCAAGAGGCATCTAAGCGCGGTATCACTGTTAAAGGTGGTAAGTTCTTAGAACAAATTGCACAAGCAGATATGATCGTATTCGACAAAACAGGTACGCTTACAAAAGCAGAACCTGAGTTTGAACAAATTATTCCGTTCAACGGTCATGATGCAGATGAAATGTTGAAATTAGCTGCTTGTATCGAGGAGCATTTCCCACATTCCATGGCTAAAGCTGTTGTACGTGCTGCAAAAGATCATGCATTGCCTCACAAGGAAATGCACTCTGACGTTGAGTACGTAGTAGCTCATGGTATTGCATCTAAAGTTGGTCGCTACCGTGTACGTATTGGTAGTGCTCACTATATCTTTGATGATGAAAAAACTAAGATTCCTGCAGATGAGCAAGAAAAATTTGATAACTTACCAAATACATCTTCTCATTTGTACCTCGCCATTGGCGGTACATTAGCAGCGGTTATTTGCATTAAAGACCCTGTTCGTGAAGAAGCTAAGCGAGTAGTAGCTGAATTACATGATCTTGGCATCAAGAAAGTCGTTATGATGACTGGTGACTCTAAACGTAACGCAGAACGCGTAGCTGCAGAAATCGGTATCGATGAAGTACATGCTGAAGTATTACCAGAAGATAAAGCGGCTTATGTAAAACAAGCTAAAGCTGAAGGCTATACAGTAATGATGGTAGGGGATGGCATCAATGACTCCCCAGCTATTTCTGAAGCTCATGTAGGTATCGCGATGAATGAAGGTGCGCCAATCGCTCAAAAGATTGCGAACGTTACTATTTCTTCCGATAACTTACAAGCTCTTGTAGACTTACGTCGTATTTCTTTAGCTTTGATGAAACGTATCAAAGCTAACTACAATGGTATCGTTGGCTTCAATGGTGCTCTTGTAGGCGGCGGTGTTCTAGGCATTATGCCTCCGAACCAAACAGCTTGGTTGCACAACTTATTCACATTGGGTATCGGCATTGAAAGCATGACTCCATTGTTGAAAGAAGATAAAAAGGAAGAAGAAGTTGTTCCTACAATTGATGTAACAGCTGACTCTGTAGTAGCTTAATAAAAGACCTCCATACTTGGTAATCATTTACCTGTGTGGAGGTTTTTCTTTTTTGATGACATTTATCCTTGATTATTGTAAAATACAAAGAGATTACATATCATAGGAGATCTATATGAACATTTTGATAGATATTTGTAAGCGATCTTTTTATTTGAATCTATTTATCGTGGTAATTCCTATTATTGCGTATATGATTCATAATGGATCGAGTGCGACAGTAGCATTAGTATGGTATTTGTTGTTATCCTTATGTATGCCTTGGGCGTATTTATCGTTTAAAGACAGTACCTTTGGTGATGGTAAATTTATAAGCCGTATTGCGTATGTAGTGAGTTGGATTGCCATTCATGGCATTGCATACAAAGGCATTTTCCTAGGTGTAGATTTATCTATGTTGTGGGGCTGGACAACTGTAGGCCGAGATATAGCTTTTTTAGTGTCTATGTATATTGGTGTCACCATTAGTTTAATTGTTGCTTACGGCTTAACTCGATTAGTGGGAGGCCGTAATGAATAAAAATTTTTGGCAATTTACCTTTGTTTGCGCTCTCTTTGTTAGTGCCGTTACGACCGTACTTTCATTAAGTGGTGCCTTGTCATTACCAATATTAGTATTTCCAGTATTATCGCTGGTGATACCACTTATGGTGCGCCGACTAAAGAATGCTAAATTTAATGATGACTTACCGTTGCATATGGGCTATCATACATATAGTTGGGCGTGGTGGACTGTATTTTCGTTTCTTCATACACCATTTAGCTTTCATGTAGATAATGGATTAACAAAAGCATTACTTTTATTTGTGGTGTATTTTATCGTTCAAGTTCTTATTGAGCTATGTGGTTTGTTAGCTACGAAGTTTTTCAACCGTATTCATCGATGGGGAATGATTGATGAAGCTTTAGATATAATTGCCTATATTATACCGATCCCATTCTTGTATATTGGTTCAATTCTATATATAGACTTACAGGATCCGATGGTATATTTTATGTATGCATCATCTATGAATATAAATATTTTATTTGCTGAGCTTGTATTGCTATTAATTTCATTATTGGTCTTTGTATTCTATTTGTATCCAAGAGATTTAGCATATAAGGGTGTACGTTTATTGCGTATCGTCATTACTGCGGGCGTATGGCTTGCCATGAATGCTCATATTTTATATGGTGGCTATATACCTGAGTTTATTTTATCTTTAGTTCCTATTGTTTTTCCAACGTACCAAGGTAATCCACTTGTATTTATAACTCCAGCTTTTTTAGAGGCGGGCATGATAGGTACAGCTGTTATTATAGGTGCTTTGGTAGAGCGTGGTATTATTTCACGTCGTCGTGAAAGTATTTAATTTCTAGTTTCGACTTATATCCGTAAGGAATGAGAGCGAAGGAGGATCTATGAACAACAATGAACGTCCAATGGATGATAACTCAACTGTATCAATCCAAGACAAGGAAAAACTGAGTGCCGTTGAAAGTCAAGCGACAAACAAACAGAAGTCGAGTAGTATTACGATTCGTGAATTAACTATTATTGGTTTATTAGCGGGTATTACTATTGCATTAGGATTATCGGGGTATGGCATTATTCCATTGGGACCATTAAATGTAACGACTTTACATGTACCAACCCTCATTGGTGCAATTGTAGAAGGGCCAAAGGTTGGCGCCTTTGTAGGATTTATATTTGGTTGTTATAGCTTGTGGCAAAACCTTACAGCGCCTAATATTTTGTCTCCTTTATTTATTAATCCGATAATATCCGTTTTACCTCGTGTACTTTTTCCGGTATTAGCATATTTAGTTTATCTATTATTATGGAAGGTATCTCAAGGTCCTCGTATTATAGTAGCTGCTTTTATG
>CAMUQE010000089.1 GCA_947096075.1 Veillonella parvula
CTATAGGGGATGTATTGTATTGGTATTGTTTATAGCTAATGTATGCTAATGCACAAACTAGTCATTCAAGAATTTTTGAAGTAATTCATTAACCATACCAGGGTTAGCACGGCCTTTAGATTCCTTCATAACTTGACCAACTAAGAAGCCAATAGCCTTGCCATTACCACTCTTGAAGTCTGCCACCGGTTGTGGGTTGTTAGCGATAACTTGCTTAACGATTTCTTCAATAGCGCCTGTATCTGTAATTTGAACAAGACCTTCTTCTTTTACGATAGTATCAGCATCCTTGCCGGATTCCCACATGGATACAATAACTTTTTTTGCAATTTTACCGGAGATAGTGCCTTTATCGATAAGAGCAATCATACCAGCCAAGTTTTCAGGGCTTACTTTAGATTCACCGAATGTTAAGCCATTTTCATTGATCATCTTGGACAAATCACCAAGCATCCAGTTAGCAACCGTTTTAGGATCTGCACCAGCTTTTACAGTTGCATCTAAGAAGTCTGCAGTCTTACGAGCAACTGTAAGAATCGTTGCATCTTCACGAGGCAAGCCATATTCAGATACAAAACGTTCAATTTTAGCATCTTGTAATTCTGGTAATGCACGGCGTTCTTCTTCAATTTTTTCGTCTGTAATTACGATTGGTACCAAATCTGGTTCTGGGAAGTAACGGTAATCATTTTCTGCGTCTTTTTTACGCATACCAAGAGTAATGCCTTGAGCATCATCCCATGTACGAGTTTCTTGGTCTACTTTACCACCAGCTTCGATTAATTTTGCTTGACGCAATGCTTCGTACTCGATAGCTTTTTGAATACCCGTTAAGGAGTTAACGTTTTTAGTTTCTGTACGTGTACCGAACTCTGTAGTACCACGAAGGCGTACGGATACGTTACAGTCACAACGCAAGGAACCTTCTTCCATACGACCGTCAGATACTTCTAAATATTGCAAAATAGAACGTAACTTTTCAACGTATGCTCTCGCTTCTGCACCAGAACGAATATCTGGTTCAGATACGATTTCAAGAAGAGGTACACCAGTACGGTTGTAGTCAACATTAGAAGATTTGGAATCGGAAATAGTGTTGCCACTATGAACGAGTTTACCAGCATCTTCTTCCATGTGAATACGCGTAATACCAATGCGTTTAGTTTCACCATTTACTTCGATGTCTAAGTGACCATTCAAGCAAATTGGCAAATCATATTGAGATGTTTGATAGTTTTTAGGCAAATCAGGATAGTAGTAGTTTTTACGGTCAAATTTGTTAAAGTTAAGGATTTCGCAGTTCAATGCTAAACCTACTTTAATAGCAAATTCTACTACTTGTTTATTTAACACAGGCATAGCACCAGGCAAGCCAAGGCACACTGGGCATACATGTGTATTTTGATCGCCGCCGAATTCAGTGGTACAACCACAGAAGATTTTAGACTTAGTCTTAAGCTCTGTATGAACCTCTAAACCAACGACTGTTTCGTATTTACTACTCATAGAGAAACCTCCCCAGTTGGTGCTACTAATTGACAGTCTGGACGCGCTTGTTCAAATGTGAAAGCTGCACGTAACAATGTTTCTTCACCCATAGCAGGGCCAAGCAATTGCATACCGATTGGTAAATTGCTGCTACTCATACCTGCTGGAATGCTGATACCTGGGATACCTGCAAGGTTAGCTGGTACTGTACAGATATCTTCTAAGTACATTGCTAATGGATCATTTGCTTTTTCACCAAATTTATAAGACGTATTAGGTGCAGTTGGTGTTAAGATTAAATCCACTTTGGAGAAAGCTTCATCAAATTCGTTTTTAATGAGGCGGCGTACTTTCAATGCTTTCAAATAGTAAGCATCATAGTAACCAGCGCTCAATACATAAGTACCTAATAAGATACGGCGTTGTACTTCAGGACCAAAGCCTTCTGTACGAGTTTTAGTAGACATTTCTACTAAATTATCTGCTGCCACACGCATACCATAGCTTACACCATCATAACGAGCCAAGTTAGAGCTTGCCTCTGCCAATGCGATGATATAATACGCAGACAATGCATATTTAGAGTTAGGCAAGGAAACCTCAACGATTTCAGCACCTAATTTTTTGTATGTTTCGATAGCCTCTTCCATAGCTTTACGAACTTCACGATTGAGACCTTCGCCAAAAAATTCTTTTGGCACACCGATTTTAAGATTTTGTACATCGTTTACAAGAGCTGTAGTGTAATCTACACGAGCACCTGGAATCGATGTGGAATCTTTTGCATCATAACCAGAAATAGCATTCAATACTAATGCAACATCGGTTACATCACGAGTAATAGGTCCGATTTGGTCCAAAGAAGATGCAAAGGCAATGAGACCATAACGGGATACATTACCATAGGTTGGTTTCAAGCCTACTACGCCACAGAAAGACGCTGGTTGACGGATGGAACCACCTGTATCAGAACCAAGAGCCCAAATAGCAGAACCACTAGAAACAGCAGCTGCACTACCACCAGAGGAACCACCCGGTACACAGTCAATATTCCATGGATTAGTCGTTTTTGCTAATGCGGAGTTTTCTGTAGAACCGCCCATAGCAAATTCGTCCATATTAAGTTTACCAAGACTAATATAATGATTATCTTGTAAACGTTCGATAACAGACGCATTGTATGGAGGCACAAAGTTCTCTAACATTTTGGACGCACAAGTTGCAGGTTCGTCTTTGATACAAATATTATCTTTAATCGCTCCAGGAATACCAGCTAATGGAGAAATGGCTTCACCTTTAGCAATCGCTTCGTCTACAGCCTTAGCTGTAGCTAAAGCACGTTCATGAGAATCGGATAAGTACGCATGTACAGTTGGTTCCACTTTAGCTTTATGAGCAATAACAGCATTCGTCAATTCAACGGCGCTGATTTCTTTATTCACAAGTTTCTTGTGTAATTCATGAATTGTCGGCACAGTGAAACCTCCTATTCTTGTACAACACGAGGTACTTTAAAGTACCCATCTTCTGCTTCTGGAGCATTGGATAAAGCTAAATCATGATTGAGGGATGGTTTAGTTTCATCCTCTCTGAATACATTTTGTAATGGTACAGCATGAGCCATTGGCTCAACACCGTCAAGTTCTAATGCGTTTAGTTCAGCAACATAGGTCAAGATGTCGGACAACTCTTTTTCTACATGTGCCATATGTTCTTCCTTAACTTCCAATCGTGAAAGCAAGGCGATATTTTTAATTTCCTCTTGGCTAATTTTCATCGGAACACATCCTTTCATAATTATTTATTATAAAGCAAATAGTATATATTTTCAAAACATTGTAAGACTATATATTTATTGGATTTCACCAAGTTCTTTTAATAGTTCTACGAACTCTTCTTCGTTCATAACACGAATGCCCAATTCATTTGCTTTAGTGAGCTTACTACCGCTATCTTCTCCAGCTACGACGAGTGTTGTCTTCTTTGAAACAGAACCAGTAACCTTGGCTCCATGAGCTTCAAGGATTTTACCGGCTTCACTGCGACCCATAACCTCAAGCTTACCTGTGAGAACGACGATTTCGCCTTCCATTTGATTGCCTACAGCTTCTACTACATCTACGGTCATCTTAAGACCAGCTTGAGTTAAGCCTTCAATAATAGCTACATGAGCAGGATCTTGGCGATATTCAACGATGCTATCTGCCATTGTGGGCCCGATTTCTTCAACTGCTACTAGTTCATCCTTCGTAATAGTCATGAACCGATCTATAGATTGCACCACATTAGCAATTGTAGTTGCAGCCTTTGAGCCGATTAAACGAATCCCCAGTCCATATAATACACGGTCTAAACCACGTGATTTAGAGTCATCAATAGCTTTCACCAAATTTTCTGCAGATTTTTTACCCATACGATCCATCGTAACAAGTTGGTCTACAGTTAAATGATATAAATCAACAACATTTGTAATTAACTTGTTGTTGATCAAATTTTCTACGATACTAGGACCAAGTCCATCTATATTCATGGCATCACGAGAGGCAAAGTGGATGATCTGTTCTTTTTCAATAGCTGGGCAATGTTTATTAGTACAACGTACAGCAGCCTCCCCTTCACGACGAACTGTAGGTGACTCACATACAGGACATGTAGTAGGAATGGTAAAAGGAATTTCAGAGCCATTTCGTTTTTCGGTTACCACACGAATTACCTCAGGAATGATTTCCGCAGCCTTATGAATAATAACGTGATCACCAATACGAATATCTTTTTCATTGATAAAATCTTGGTTGTGTAAGGTTACACGACTTACATTAGTACCAGATACAAATACAGATTCAAGCTCACCTGTAGGCGTTAAAACGCCTGTACGCCCCACATTAATCGTAATATCCTTAAGAATTGTTTCTACCTCTTCTGGCGGATATTTGTAAGCAGTAGCCCACTTAGGATCTTTTGCAGTAGTGCCAAGAACCTCTTGATCATCAAAGCTATTTACCTTAATAACCATGCCATCTGTATCATAGGGCAATTCATGGCGCTTTTCATCCCAATAATTGATGGTTTCAATAACTTCATCAATAGTTTGGCATACACGATAGTGAGGATTAACAGGAAATTTAAAACCTTCCAAGCTCTTAAGCAATTCCTCTTGACTATGAATACTAGCCCCTTCTTCAGAGCCAATAGCATAAGCAAAAAATGCTAAATTTCGACTTGCTGTAATAGCGGGGTCTTGTTGCCGTAAGGATCCTGCTGCAGCATTGCGAGGATTTACAAAGGTTGGCAGTCCCTCTTCATCTCTTTCTTCATTAATACGTTTAAATTCACTATGAGGCATATACGCTTCACCACGAACTTCGATGAACTCAGGTGCATTTTCTAAAAATAATGGAATGGATTTAATGGTACGTACATTAGCTGTTACGTCTTCACCAACGCGACCATCACCACGTGTAACGGCACGAACAAACATACCATTTTCATAATGTAAATTAACCGCTAAGCCATCGATTTTAAGTTCTACAACATACGCAGATGGCTTATGACCAAGTTCCTTTTCTACACGATTTCCAAAAGCTCGTACTTCATCAGCATTGAATACATTGGAAAGACTCAACATAGGACGACCGTGAACGACCTTTTCAAAGGAGCCTTCTACCTTCATACCGACTCGTTGTGTTGGAGAAGATGGCACAATATATTCAGGATGAGCTGTTTCTAAATCCACAAGCTCACGATATTTTTTATCATATTCAAAGTCGCTCATAGTAGGAGCATCTTTTACGTAGTATAAATACTGCGCATGAGTAAGTTCCTGTTGCAACTCTTTAATTCTATCTTTCGGATTCATTTTATATCCTTTTATACACAAATATATTTAGTTATATGATTGTATGTGTTTTCTATTTAAATATAAACGTAATTAGACGAATCATCCCTTTTTAACAGGCGCAAATTTTGCCATTACGACACGTACACCTTGTGTAGGGAACTCGATAGTCAATTTCATACCCGCCCCTTCACCAGTTACGTTGATTACTTTACCATTACCCCATTTACTATGAATAGCCGTATCGCCCACCTTCCAGTCGGCAATTACTTCATTACGAACAATTGGCTTCGTCACGGGGCGGCTAGTAACACTCATATGTTGAGGTACATGACGTTTAATATCGTCAGGCACTTTACGCTTAGCACGTAAGCCATCTACTAATTCTTCGGGAATTTCATCGATAAATCGAGATGGTAAATAACTACTAGTACGGCCAAATACAGTTCTAGTAGTGGCATTAGAAATATATAATTCCTTTTCAGCACGCGTAATACCTACATAAGCAAGGCGACGTTCCTCTTCAATTTCTTCAGGGTTCATCAAGGTACGACTATGAGGGAATAAACCTTCTTCCAACCCACATAAGAATACGATAGGAAATTCCAAACCCTTTGCAGCATGTAATGTCATCAATGTCACTTTAGCCTCTTCTTGTTCGAAGGAGTCTACATCGTTAACAAGTGCTACTTGCTCTAAAAAGTCCTCTACAGTACCAGATGGATTTGTATCTTGGAAGTCTTTTGCCACAGATAAAAGCTCACCAATATTCTCAGCACGAGCTTGATCTTGTGGGTCTGTACTCTCTTCTAATTGTGCCAAATAACCTGTTCTATCTAGAATAGACTCTAAGATATCGAGTACAGTTTTATCTTCCATTTCAGAAACAAGAGTAAAGATGAGAATACCGAATTCTTCTAACTTTTCTTTAGTTTTTCCCTTTATAGAATCAATTAAGTGTAACTGCGTAAGCGTCATAAACAAAGACGTTCCTTTTTCACGAGCATAGTCTTGCAGTTTAGCAACTGTAGTGGCCCCAATACTCCGTTTTGGCACATTAATGATGCGCAATAAGCTCAAATCATCAAAGGGATTGTATAATACGCGTAAATAAGCTAAAACGTCTTTGATTTCTTTACGATCATAGAACTTTGTGCCCCCTACCATCGTATAGGGTAAGGCCCGCTTAATAAGCGCTTCTTCAAGGACACGAGACTGGGCATTTGTACGATATAAAATGGCCATATCCCCATATGGAACATCGTGAATATCATGTTTTTTAGCGATTGTGTCACCGATAAAAGCTGCTTCCTCATGTTCGGATTGAGCCGTAAAATGCTGAATTTTTGCGCCTTCTATTTTATCGGTCCAAAGATTTTTCTCTGGGCGACCTTCATTATTATCGATAACAGCATTGGCTGCATCGAGAATAATCTTAGTAGAACGATAGTTTTGCTCTAATTTAATAGATGTACAATTAGGATAGTCCTTTTCAAAATCTAAGATATTTTGAATATCAGCGCCACGCCAAGCGTAAATACTTTGATCAGCATCACCCACGACGGCGATATTCTTCCAATGTGAAGCTAATAATTTCGCCAATAAATATTGTGCATGGTTTGTATCTTGATACTCGTCAATCATGACATAACGGAAACGATGACTATATTTATCAAGAACAGCTGCATTAGACTGTAATAATTTAACGGCTACTAATAATAGATCATCAAAATCTAATGCATTATTCTTGCGCAACTCCCGCTCATAATACTCATAAACATCAGCTACCTTTTGTTGGTAAAAGTCTCGTGCTTGTTTTCTAAAATCAGAAGCAAAAAGTAATTTATTCTTAGCATCAGATATGGCAGCAATCATAGCCCCTACAGGATAGTATTTATCATCCAAATTTAACGCTTTCAATGCGGCCTTAATAACAGCTTGAGAGTCAGATGTGTCATAGATAGTAAAATTGCTGTTATACCCTAAGAAACTATCTATTTCAAAACGTAAAAACTTAGCACAAAAGCTGTGGAATGTACTGAGCCAAATACGATTTGCCACATCGCCTACAAGACCTTCTACACGGCTTTTCATTTCTTTCGCCGCTTTATTGGTGAAAGTAATGGCCAAGATTTCATAAGGATTAACACCTTGTGCCAATAAATGTGCAATACGAACTGTTAAGACCTTTGTTTTACCAGATCCAGCACCAGCTAAAATCAATAAAGGGCCTTCCGTATGCTGGACTGCTTGTTGTTGTTCTTTATTTAAACCTGTTAATAATGAATTCATCGAAACACACCTATTGCCCTTACTTATGCAATACA
>CAMUQE010000090.1 GCA_947096075.1 Veillonella parvula
TACATCGTTATAGATATATAATCAACACTTTAAAGATAAACAATTCTAAATAATCATAAAAGGAATGTATTCAATGCATTATTAGAATACAACTCCATGTCTTAGTAAAATCAATATAAATACATTAATTGAAATGCAATAAATTTCTTAATTAAAATATAAAAATTAGAATCGATAACTAAGCCGCCAATACACTATATAAAGCGCAGGCTGAATAAGTGCAATCGCTACAAACATACTAATTGCTTCTACATTGGGAATCTTCAAGCCTAATACTACTAAAGATCCAACAAGCATAAGACGCCACACCATCTGTCTGCGTACCTTACGAACAGCCTTATAGGGATCACCTAACATAATCGCTTGACCATGTAGTGCAAGGCTAAGCAAGTAGAGCACCATTATAAAAATGCCCCACAACCAGCCCCATACATATTGTTGCAATCCGCATGCAATCTGTATTATTACTCCGAAAAAGGCAATAAAAAAACAAGTCAGTAGCACGCACACTATGAATTTTATATATTGATTCATACATACCTCACTACTTAACTTGTTTATATAACATATAAAACCCTGTTATAGCGCCTATTAGGCCAAATATGACCATACAGAGTGGTTCCGTTTGAAGCCAAGTATCCAATTGATAACCTAGCCAAATAAAACCACCTATACAGGAGACCAGTGTGACCCCCGCCGATGTTGCCATTGCGAGGGCTTTCACAAGATCCTTATCCATATTATTTACCAAAACGTTCAGGGCGATTTGCATCACCTAAAAACTCATGGCGTAACGCTTGAATAATGCGTTCAGATGCTTTACCATCACCATAGGGATTAACGGAATTAGACATCAACTTATACGCTTCAGCATTGCTCAATAATTCATGAGCTGCTTTATGAACCACATCCTTATTAGTACCTACAAGGCGAACAGTACCTGCTTCTACTGCTTCAGGGCGCTCTGTTGTATCACGCAACACGAGAACTGGTTTCCCAAGAGCTGGCGCTTCCTCTTGAATCCCACCAGAATCAGTAAGAATCAAATAAGATTTAGCCATCAAGTTTGCAAACGGTTCATAGTCAAGAGGATCAATTAATGTAACACGCTCCACAGAACCAAGCTCCTCTTGTACAACTTGGCGAACTTTAGGATTTTTATGTACAGGGAATACAACTTGAATATCTTCAAATTCATTAATTAAATCACGAATAACTTGGTATACATGACGCATAGGTTCGCCTAAGTTTTCACGGCGATGTGTGGTAACAAGAACCGTACGTTTTTCGGGATCGAGAGCATTAATAGCTGCATTATCGAATACATAGTTGTCTTGAACCGTCGTATCAAGAGCATCGATAACAGTATTGCCAGTTACATAAAGATGTTCTGTATTGATATTTTCTTTTTTTAGATTGCTTTCAGAACTAGAAGTAGGTGCAAAGTGATACGTCGCAATAGAGCCCGTCAATTTTCGGTTCATCTCTTCAGGGAACGGAGAGTAAATATCACCTGTTCGAAGACCTGCTTCTACGTGACCTACAGGAATTTCTTGGTAGAAAGAAGCCAAAGCACCGGCAAAGGTAGTAGTAGTATCACCATGAACGAGTACTACATCTGGTTTTGCCTTTTCTAATACATCTTTAAGGCCTAGTAAAGCACGATTAGTTACATCATATAATGTCTGACCTTGGCTCATAATATTCAAGTCGTAATCTGGGGTAATATTAAACAAGTTCAGTACTTGATCGAGCATATCGCGATGTTGTGCCGTAACGGTTACGATAGGTTCCATATCTGGTGCTGCTTGTAATGCTTTCACAAGAGGAGCCATCTTGATAGCCTCAGGTCTTGTACCAAAGATTGTCATAACTTTTAACATAGTTGCCTCCAACGTAGTAGGATAGAAAAATGGGGCGCCAAGCACCCCACAGATGGTTATTCCTTATGAGAATCATCAGTATTCTCCAAAGCTTTAGCCAATTCATCGCGATCAAAGGATATGGTATCATCCGAGTCACTGCGTTCAATTGTAGGACGTGGTAACGGATGCCCTGCCGCATCACTATGCATGATAACACCAAGGCGTCGTGCAATATAGATACTACACAAGAAAATTACTAATACTAAGGTCGCACCGACCCAAGCATTAACCTCTGCAACGATAACAGATACACCACCGAAAAGAGCTGTTACTGCATACATCAACAATACAGCTTGCTTTTGTGTTAATCCTTGTGCTAATAAACGATGATGCACGTGACCTTTATCAGGCTTAAAAATTGGACGACCGCTAATTTTACGGCGCACAATAGCAAACAATGTATCAAGAATTGGTAGACCTAATACGATAGCTGGTACTACTAATGCAATGGTAGCAGCCGTTTTAACGGCGCCCATAACAGAAATAGCAGCCAATGTATAACCGAGAAGCATAGAGCCCGTATCACCCATAAAGATTTTTGCAGGGTTAAAGTTATACCGCAAGAAACCTACCGTTGCACCCGCCAAAGCAAGAGAAATACATGCTAGGTCGGTTTGACCAAGTTGTAATGTCATCGCACATACAGCGATGCAAGCGATAAAGGAAATACCTGCTGCCAAGCCATCAAGGCCATCGATGAGATTTACGATATTCGTAAAACCTACAATCCAGAAGATAGTCAATGGAATAGCCCAATACTTGAGATATACTACACCACCCCAAGGAAGGTTAATGAAGTCTACTCGAATATCATAAGCCACCAGAATAGCAGCTGCTATAATTTGTCCCATTAACTTAGTTTTTGGCTCAATTTGTTTAATGTCGTCCCAAATACCAACTAGCACCAAAATGACCGTACCAAGGACAAACCCAAACAATTTATGATCATGCGGGATAGAATTGTTAAAAAGAACCGATCCCACATAACCGAGAAAGATTGCTAATCCACCAAGTCGTGGAATCGCACCATGATGCACCTTTCGAGCATCAGGCTTATCTATTGCCCCAACAGCAACGGCAAAGCGTTTTACCAATGGGGTAAGTGCAAAGGTTATGATGAGCGCTAGTGCAAAGGCCCACACATAATCGAGCACATATTCACTCATAAGACACCTCCAACAAGTAGGTTGTAAAAACGGATTAATTCGTTAAGCTACGAATAGGAGCAGGAATTCTTCCACCACGTGCAATGAACTCGGCTGCACTATATGGACTCACTTCAATAATAGGAGCATAGCCTAATAATCCACCAAACTCAACAACCTCTCCAACAGTCTTACCAGGTACAGGAATTACACGAACCGCAGTTGTCTTATTATTAATCATACCAATTGCTGATTCATCTGCAATGATAGCAGAAATGGTATCAGCAGTAGTGTCTCCAGGAATAGCAATCATATCAAGACCTACAGAACATACACATGTCATGGCCTCTAATTTATCAAGCGTCAAACTGCCACAGGATACAGCATCAATCATGCCTGCATCTTCTGAGACAGGAATGAATGCACCACTAAGCCCACCTACGTGAGAGGAAGCCATAAGACCACCTTTTTTCACCGCATCATTAAGTAATGCTAGTGCTGCTGTAGTGCCATGACACCCACAAGAGGACAAGCCCATTTCTTCAAGAACATGAGCTACAGAGTCACCTACAGCTGGCGTTGGTGCCAAAGATAAATCGATAATACCAAATGGTTTACCAAGACGACGAGATGCCTCTTGCGCTACCAATTGACCTACGCGAGTGATTTTGAAAGCAGTACGTTTAATCGTTTCTGCTACAATGTCAAAGGATTGTCCACGAACGGATTCAAGCGCATGTTTTACAACGCCCGGGCCAGATACACCTACAGAAATAGCACTATCCCCTTCTGTTACGCCGAAAAAAGCACCGGCCATGAACGGGTTATCCTCTACAGGATTACAGAAAATAACGAGCTTAGCACAACCCAGCGCATCATTATCCTTTGTAAGTTCTGCTGTTTTCTTAACGATGATACCCATGTCGCGCACTGCGTCCATATTGATACCAGTTTTAGTTGAGCCCACCGCAACAGAACTACAAACGATATCCGTAGTTGCCAGAGCTTCAGGAATAGAGTCAATCAAAATACGATCAGCTCGTGTAGCGCCCTTTGTTACAAGTGCAGAAAAGCCGCCGATAAAATTAATACCTACAGTTTTTGCAGCACGATCCATAGCTTCCGCCACAGGAACATAGGATGTTAAATCACTACCACCTGCTACAAGAGAAATTGGTGTTACAGAAATACGCTTGTTGATAATAGGGATACCGAACTCGCGTTCAATATCTTCACCCGTAGATACAAGGTGTTCTGCTTCTTTCGTAATACGGTCATAAATGCGATCACACAGTTCTTTACCAGAACTAGATGCGCATTCGAGCAAGCTGATCCCCATCGTAATGGTACGCACATCAAGCTTATTATCGTGAATCATCTGATTCGTTTCTAAAATATTGTCGATAGATAACATAAGTGCCTCCTATCCTACACGGTGCATGCTCAAGAAAATATCAGCATGTTGCGCACGGATTTCAACACCTAGTTCTTTACCTTGTGTAGTCAAAGCTTCTTGAATAGCTGTAAGATTTTTCATATCTTCAGACTTAGTTTCACACATCATAATCATATTGAAGACACCATCAAGGATGGTTTGATTAATAGACATAATATTTACGCCATGGTTAGCGAGCACGGTACTAACTCCAGCAATGATACCAACGCGGTCTACGCCGACAACGGTAACAACTAATTTCATAACATCACCTTCTCTAAGCACTACAAACTACATAGCCAGTATAGGGCATTCAATCCAGTATAGGGCATTCAATAAACTATATTAATATATTATACCACATTTATTATTATTCATTAGTGAAATCTTCATGAGTTTTCTAGTAAAAATAATATGTTACACTTCGTCAGACAAAGCACTTGTTACAATCTCTTCACCAGCAGTTAACAATGCGATAAGACCTTTATCGCCTTTATAGCTTTCACCATAAATTTTATATAAATCTTCGGTACCAGATGGACGTGCCACAAACCAGCCTGTCTCCGTTTCAACTCTAACACCATCGATAGGCATATCTTTATACAGAGATGTAGTACGAACATTTGTAATCGCATCCCCATCTATTTCGGTAGCCGTGATGGAACTTGCATTTAATTGCTTCAACTTAGCCTTGGCCGCCTTGGTACAAGCCGCATCAATACGACCAAATCGAGGGTCCCCACAGCCTTCCACAATATTGTTATACAGTCTCTCAACAGTGGCGCCCATTACAGCGTACATCTCCATTGCTAAGAGAGCCATTACCATGCCGTCTTTATCTGTGGTCCATACAGTACCATCTTTTTTGAGGAAAGATGCACCCGCAGATTCTTCGCCACCGATGCCAATTTCTCCATCAAATAATAGGGAGCTAAAATATTTAAAACCCACCGGAACTTCATATACAGGAATTTCTTTAACAGATGCCCACTTATCAATCATGGTTGTACAAACAACGGTTTTACCTACCCCTTTATCCTTCCAACCACGGGTTGTGAACAGATAATCAGCAGCGGCTACGAGGAATGCATTTGGTGATGCAAGACCATCCGCACTAACAATACCATAACGATCATAGTCAGGATCATTGCCGACAGCCAAATCATAGTTACCAATTTGCTTAATAACTTCTGCCATAGCGTATTCAGAGGAACAATCCATGCGAACCTTACCATCATGGTCATACGTCATAAAGCTAAAGGTCGGATCATACTCATCATTGATAATATCCATGTTGAGATTATAACGCTCTTTAATAGCTCGCCAATAACCCAGTCCACTACCACCGAGGGCATTAACAAGTACCTTAGGTTTTGCACTTTGGATTGCCTCCATATTAATGATAGAAGACAGTTCGTCTACGTACAGGCCTTTATAGTCATACAAAACTTGTTGGTCAGGTTCAATATTGTCGATGCTAATACGTTTAAACCCTTCTAGTTCACAGTATGCACGAACATACTCATTAGCTCGAGTTTCAATCCATTTTGTAACGAGAGTATCCGCCGGACCACCATTAGTAGCGTTATACTTAATACCACCATTATCTGGAGGATTATGAGACGGCGTAATCACGATACCATCCGCCTTATCATCGTGACTTTCATTATAACGAATAATAGCACGAGATATAGATGGGGTCGGAACGAAATCCATATCGGAATCAACCATTGCCGTTACACCATTACCAGCAAGAACCTCAAGCACGGTCACAAGGGCTGGCTGAGATAAAGCATGTGTATCTTGACCGACAAAAAGCGGGCCTGTAGCGCCAAATTGTCCACGACCATCACAAATAGCCTGTGTAATAGCGGCCACATGTAAATCTGTAAAAGTACCATTTAAAGATGTACCACGATGGCCAGATGTGCCAAAGGATACGAGTTGTGTCGGATCAGTAACGTCCGGAGCATTATCAAAATATGCATCCACAAGGGTTTGCACATCGATAATATCTTGTTCTTGTACAGGCGTACCTGCTAATTTGTGAGTCATAGGAACCTCTAATCTCATATTGAGGGGCAAGCCCTCTCATTTTTACAAAGCTAATATTTTATCTATCGTATTAAAACATTTTTTAAATGTATATGCCATTCAAAAAATATTATATTTACACATAATTAATATAAGATGACAACAGACAGAGACTTTATCAAAATCCTATATTCTTATCTGTTACAACTATTTTCATCTGTTACAACATGATTGTTCGCTTCGGTAATAGCATCTTGTGATTTTAGCTGTTTAGATACTTCCGCAGGAACAATAGGCTGAGTAAAACCTTGACCGATAACCTCTTGGGCATCAGTAATCAAGATAAAAACATTTGGGTCCGCCTCTTGAATCACTTCTTTTAATTTATTTACTTGCAATAAATTAACCGCAACCATCACAATTTGCTTAGGCGTCCGAGTATAAGCGCCAATGCCATTAATAATAGTGGCACCACGACCGACCTTATTGATGATGCATTCACATACCTCATCGGTACGATAGGTAATGATGAAAGCAACCTTCCGTTGATTGAAACCAATTACGACCTTATTCGTAATGATGGTATACACATACACACTGATAAGGGTTACGGCTACCGCTTCAAGTCCCACAACGCCGACAGCAACTAAGAGAATAGCACAGTTAATAGCGCTATTAATGGACCCCATTTGAAGGCCATAATATTTGCGAACGATAAGAGCAATCGGATCAAGACCACCTGTATTACCACCTACACGGTAGACAATACCAAGTCCCAGCCCAGTCGTAATACCTGCCATCATAGAACTCAACAAAGGGTCCTTAATAATCATGTCATATTGCAGAAAGCCAAACAGATCAATCATCCACGATAACATGAGCGTGCCATATAAGGTGTTAAGTACGACACGTTTCCCCAGCCACTTCCAAGCGGCCCAGAATATAGGAACATTCAAAATGACGTTCCAAGAACCAACAGATAATCCCACTAAGTGTTGTGCCTCTTTCTTGGTTGTAGAAGGGGCCAAATGCAGCAACTTATCCTTC
>CAMUQE010000091.1 GCA_947096075.1 Veillonella parvula
ACAGCACAGCACAGCACAGCACAGCACAGCACAGCACAGCACAGCACAGCACAGCCAATTATAACACGATTCATCTGATGCGCTAGTGTTATTTAGCCCCTAACGCCTTGCAAAGTTCATCGTATACATGTTCTACCGGTAACCCTACCACATTAGTATAAGAACCTTCTATTTTATCTACCCATAGTGCGCCTTTTCCTTGGATGCCATAAGCTCCAGCCTTATCCATCGGTTCCCCACTAGCAATATAAGACTCGATTTCAAAAGGTGCTAAATGTTTAAAATAGACCTTTGTTTCATTGTAAAAAACTACCTCTTTTCCTTTGATGAGTAACGCGACTCCAGTAATTACAAAATGCGCTCTACCCGATAAATGCTCCAACATATGGCGTGCATCAGACTCATCATAAGGTTTACCTAATACTTTATTATCAAGGACAACAATAGTATCTGCTCCTAACACAATACTTCCATCTGGAACACCTACAGCACAACGAGCCTTACCTAATGCTTGGGCTTTCACCATCTCAATTGGATTATTATAACCTTCATTAGGTTCCTCATAAGTGCTTGGTACAACAGTATGATCAATCCCGACCTGTGTTAATAATTCGGTTCTTCGTGGTGATTGGCTCGCCAAATATAATCCAGCCATATACACTCCTTTACATTAATATTCTTATACATAAAATTCTTGGTGTACCAAAATTATGCCTACCTATTACCTCAAAACTGACCGTCCCTTAAATAGTTGGTTCTTTATCTTCTTCAGAAGAAATCAATTTTTCATAATATTCTTGTACATCTTCCCCATGCTTCACCGCATCAGCTCGCACAGCTGCATAAAATACGATATCTGCTTGAGGTACGCGAATACGACCAGGTACATGTTCTTCTAAAATTTCAAAAAATCTATCCTCTGCTTTCAACAACAGACGACCATTTTTAACCTTATTACCATTTACAATAGCATATACAAGAGACCAAATAGGACGTGGATCAGAGGTAGAGCATTTTCTATATTTATAGCGATATTTGATATTTGTCAATAGTTCACGCTCAAATTTAAATACCCCATCAATCATGTCATAGTCCACTTCAAAATGACGTTTTCTGAAAATAGAGGATTCTTCTATGACGAGTTTTGTGTCTGTCAAAATATAGGTATATCGACTAACAGCCTGTTTAACCATGACAACGATGGCCATAAATTCAATAAAGTACTCAGCTAATAAAATCGTATGTAATTGAATACTGCGATACGTTGTATAAACTGCTGCACACAGTAATAAAATTACAAAAAATACTACCAATAACTCTGCACTTCTGGTGCGCTGAGATTTTTCTTCATATAATACCGTCATGCTTTACCCCTTTAAAAGAAATCACTAATTAATAACTATACATACTATTATAAGATATTCTATGCATAAAAACTACAAAAACCCCGTCCATATCTAAGATATAGACGGGGTTTTATGACTCTATTAGTCACTCAGTTCAGATACGAACTATATTATTTTTTCAATGCTGCTGTAATACGTTGAGTATCGCGAGCAATCATGATTTCTTCGTTTGTAGGGATTACGAAGATTTTAACTTTGGAGCCTTCTACACTGATTTCTTGTTCTTTACCACGAATATTATTGCGTTCGGAGTCAATGCGAGTACCCAAGTATTCTAAACCATTACAGATAGCATCACGGTTACCGATACCGTTTTCACCAATACCTGCAGTGAATACGATAGCATCAACACCGCCCATAACTGCTGCAAACGCACCAATTACACGACGAACTTTGTAATGGAACATATTCAACGCTAATTGAGCATGTTTGTGACCATTAGCTGCTGCTTCTTCGATTTCACGGAAGTCATTAGACACACCAGAAATACCCAATACGCCAGATTTTTTGTTCATTACAGTATCAACTTCTTCATAAGTCATACCTGTTTTATCCATCAAGAATGGTACGATAGCTGGGTCAATATCACCAGTACGAGTACCCATGATCAAACCAGACAATGGAGTGAAACCCATTGTAGTATCGATGGAACGGCCACCTTTAATAGCAGCAACAGAAGAACCGTTACCCAAATGACATGTGATGATACGAAGATCGGACATGTGTTTACCCATCAATTCAGCGCAACGTTGTGCAACATATTTATGGGATGTACCATGGAAGCCATAACGACGGATGCCATAGTTTTCATAGTATTCATAAGGAAGCGCATACATGTAAGCTTCTTTAGGCATTGTTTGATGGAATGCAGTATCGAATACGCCAACTTGTGGTACATTTGGCATAATAGCTTGGCAAGCTTCAATACCTTGAATATTTGGAGGATTGTGCAATGGTGCCAAGGAGCAGCATTCATTCAATGCATCCATAACAGCTGGAGTGATTAATACGGAGTCAGCGAACTTTTCAGCACCATGTACTACACGGTGACCAACAGCGTCGATTTCGTCCATAGATTTAATTACACCAAACTCAGCATCAACTAAAATATCAAGTAAGATGCGAAGTGCTTCTTTATGGTTCAAAATTGGTTCAACGCGTTCTAATTTGTCTGCGTTAGGACGTTTATGAGTGAAAATAGCATCTTGATCACCAATCTTTTCAAAAAGGCCTTTTGCCAATTCTGTTTCAGTTGTCATATCAAGTAATTGATATTTCAAGGAAGAACTACCGCAGTTAACTACTAATACGTTCATCGATTAACCCTCTTTCTGTTGTGTAACTTGAATCTTGTTTTGAATTTCTTTGCTGATATCAGCACCTACCTGATCCTTTTCAGGATATTGATAGATTATATTCCACAATACGCCATGATCTAAGAATACGTATTGAGAAAATCTAAATGTTTGCCCTTGTGTTGTATACGTCACATCAAGCTTCTTTGCAGATGTACCTTGTAAAGCTACAGATTCTTCCTTGATGGTTGCGCCCATCTTAGTGAACTCAGACTTACTACGATTCAAAAACTCATCAACCGTAGGCAATGGCTTGTTATCACCAGCACGCAAAGCTTCAACTTCAATCACCATATGCTCTGTAACGGATCCATAAATATCGATTGGATATCCATCATCAGTCATATTTTTTGTGCTTTTACCCATTTCATAAGGCAAAGCAATGGTAATCTCAGATTGACCAACACGGATAACTTGATGGCCAAAACTATATGTATCAATTACATTATTTGAGCCACATCCCGCCATTGCTAATAGAGCAGCACCGAGCAGAGCCCCTTGTAATGTGCGTTTCCAATTTTGTTTCATCATATACCTCACATCAATTCAGCATTTACAGTTAATTATAGCCTATAGAGACAAGAAAATCTATACTAAACTTAATATTTACACACAATATTACCTATCTAAATAAGCCTTTTATTTAGATATAATGAAATGTTGTTTACAGTATTTACTTGCTTTGTTACACTAACACTAATGAAAGGAGACACTATGAAAACAATCGGTATTATCTGTGAATACAATCCATTTCACAACGGACACGCCCATCAAATATATACCTTGGCACAAGAGCATCCAGATGCTTTACGTATTTGTATCATGAGTGGCTCCTTTGTACAACGAGGAGAACCGGCTATCTTCTCAAAATTTGATCGTGCCCGTTGGGCCATTCTCGGTGGTGCTGATATCGTTATTGAGCTACCTACGCTCTATGCTTTGGGTAGTGCACAACTCTTTGGAACAGGTGCTATTCGTATGGTAAAGGCTTTACATATCGACGCCCTTTCCTTTGGTTCTGAAACGACTAATCTAGATGCACTCGTCAATATAGCTAAACGTATGGATTGTGAAAGTACTCAATCAGTATTGCGCACCTATATTAATGAAGGCATGTCCTATGGCTCTGCCTTTCGTAAAGCCCTTAACACAGAGATGCTCAACACACCCAATGCACTATTAGGTCTTGAATATATTCGAGCAGGACTTAACTATTATCCTACCTTAAAATACATGCCAATCTTACGCACATCAGATCATCACGAAGCAAATATTACAAAAGATTTTCCTTCTGGTACAGCATTGCGTAAACTTATAACAAATATGGCTACGGGTAGTAACAATTGTAATATAAACAGTATCTACACTTCTACAAATATGGATACAACGACCAGTGCAAGTACAAATTCAAATTCAAATTCAACTATAAATTCAACTGCAACTACAATAACAAAAGTTAATATAGCAAATCGTAAACTAGAATTACAACTTCAGTCAATCGTTCCTAAGTCTATTGCAGACGATATGACTAATATACTTTCTAATGGTGCTTATGTAAACTATAACCGCTACTTTGATATGGTCCACACCTTAAGTCGTCGTTCATCAACTAAGGAGCTACAAAGCATCGGAGCTTTCAACGAAGGCATTGAACACTTATGGACCAAAGCAGCCCAACAAGCTACGTGGGATTTGGCTATGGAGCATATAAAATCAAAGCGCTATACCTATGCGCGTTTACAACGGATGGGGGCCTATCTCGCTCTAAGAATCCAAAAAGATGTATTACAATGTGCTATGCAAGAGGGTCCACAATATGCTCGTTTACTTGCCTTCAACGATAGAGGTCGTCAATGGCTTCGAAATGAGTTTGAAATACCACTTATCCAAAAATGGGCCAAAGCACCTAATGAATTAAATACATTGGGACAAACAATGCATCAAATCGATACATTAGCTACAGACGTACAGGCTCTATGCTTCCATAATGAAATCAAACGAATGGGCCATATGGACTATACATATACGCCACAATACATTAGATTAGATTAGATCAGATTAAATCAAATTAGATTATAATCCACAGGTAACAACCTAATAAAAGCAACACTTCAATCTGGTAGAAACATTCCACATATAGACATAAAAGTTGAATACTTTAATTTTATTAAGTTAAATCATCTTATTGTATATCAACACATAAAAAGGGGTTACAATACAGGTTATTCCTGTATTGTAACCCCTTCTTCACCATCCAGATCAGCGACAGCAACGCGTACACTTTCAAGATGCGATGTAGGAATATTTTTACCTACATAGTCTGCTCGTATAGGCAATTCACGATGACCACGATCGACAAGAACGGCCAATTGAATAGATCTAGGTCTACCAGCCGTCATTAACGCATTTAAAGCAGCACGAATAGTACGGCCCGTATACAAAACATCATCTACAAGGATAATTGTCTTTTCCGTTGTATCAATCGTACACGGTTTTCCCTCTTTAGGACGAGCATCACGATCATCACGATACACTGCAACGTTCAAAGACTCACAATCAATATGAATACCTTCTATACGCTCAATTTCAGCTTGTAAACGTTTTGCCAAAATGACACCACGCCGTTCAATACCTACAATTAACGCATTAGACAAACCTTTATTGCGTTCTAAAATTTCATGACTAATACGACGAATCGCACGCATTATAGCGTCTTGATCCATTAATAAGCGTTTCTTCTCCATATATACGCCCTTTACAGCATAGGATTGTTCTATGCCCCTATATCCAAACAAGTAGTAAAAATATGTACTTAAACAATCAATGTAAACATTTAGACTATTTTCGTTTATCTTCACGATAGGTCTTAGCAAATTCTAAGCATGCCTTAAAATCAGCTGGTATCGGTGCTTCAAAATGCATCTCTTCATCTGTAATAGGGTGTTTAACATCTAACGATTTAGAATGTAATGCTTGCCCTTCAATCGGAAAATCCATGCGGCGGTACCCATAAAATGGATCATTAACGACAGGATGCCCTATATGAGCAAAGTGAACCCGAATTTGATGGGTTCTACCAGTCTCCAAATTACATTCTACCAATGTTTGGTGACCATATCGTTCAAGAACCTTAAAATGAGTTACTGCATCTTTACTGTTTTCAAAGACTACAGCCATTTTCATACGGTCTTTAGGATGGCGTCCAATAGGCGCCTTAATAGTCCCCTTTTCTTCTACAATATTACCTTGTACTAGCGCCCAGTACGTACGTCTTGCAGAATGTGCTTTTACTTGCTCCGCTAGGCCAATATGCGCTGCATCATTTTTTGCAACCATCATAACACCAGACGTATCTTTATCTAAGCGATGCACAATACCCGGTCTAATTTCACCATTAATGCCTGATAGGTCCTTACAATGGAATAATAAAGCATTTACAAGTGTACCAGAATAATTTCCTACTGCAGGGTGCACCACCATGCCACGAGGTTTATTAACAATAACAATATCGTGATCTTCATATAAATAATCTAAAGGAATATCCTCGGGTTTAACCTCAATCGATTCGGGCTCTGGGATTTCTACACGGATTACAGTATCAGGTGTAAGCCGAAGATTAGCCTTCCCTACTTTACCACCTACTATAACATGACCACCTTTAATTAAACTTTGAATATAGCTACGAGATCCTTCCATCTGTTCAGTTAAAAATACATCTAGTCTCATGCCTTCTTGCTCAGCACTTACAATATATTCATTCATCCTCTATTCCTCTTTGAGTCAAGTATAAGATATATATTTATTGACAAATCAAGTCAATGATCTATAAAAAGCCCTAATAATGAAAGCTATTCATGGTCCTCTTTCAATGAAAATAAATAAAATACAACAAAAGCTACACCTATACAAATACCAATATCTGCTACATTAAAAATAGGCCATATACGGAAATCAAAAAAATCCACTACTCCATGAATCATGTATCGGTCAATACCATTACCAATAGCACCTGAAACTAATAATGCGGATCCGATTTGCAAAGTCCAATGACCCTTAGCTAGTCGCTTCCAGTAAAAGGCACAAACGGCTAATAGAATAATAGCTACTAGTAAGAAAAACCATCGTTGATTCGCTAACATACCAAAGGCTGCACCGCGATTGATAATATAGGTAAGGTGAAATACATTAGGAATAACAGGCAAAGATTCACCTAACAAAAAATGATTCATTACATAATATTTAGTTAATTGGTCCAATAATAACCAAATGATAAGTACTGTATAAAACAAGATTAACTCCCTTACTATAATATAATTCTTAATAGTCCTATTATACTAAGTTACGCAAATTTAGGCAAAATAAAAAGCCCCTCAATGAGGGGCGTATTTTATTTGTGATTACTCGGCGGAAATTACAGAAACTGGGCAAACGGATTCGCAAGAACCGCAATCGATGCAAGCATCGCCAATTTCGTATTTAGTTTCGCCTTCAGTAATGCAAGAAACTGGGCAAACAGATGCGCAAGAACCACATTTAATGCAACCATCAGCAATAACTCTCATAATTAGGACCTCCATCAAAATATAGATCAGAACTTTTTATTATCATTTAGAAAGGCACTTGCCTCAACTTATGTTCTCATTATCACACAGTTCAAATTGAAAGTCAAATGAAAATGATAAAAAATTATATAATATTTTGCATAATAATTGTTCCTTTTTATCATAAAAAGCCTACACTTATGTACATTTTGATATTTCTTTTCATTTATATAGTTGAGTTTAATAATCAATAATTGAGAATACA
>CAMUQE010000092.1 GCA_947096075.1 Veillonella parvula
TGTCTCAATTATGTCACATAGATTTCTTACCAATTATAAACCCCTATAGAATATATTGTATATTTATCGGTAATATGTGAATATTCTATCTACAACACACTCACTTGGTATTATAGTAGCCATGTAAGTCTTTTATGAAAGTTTTGTGAAAGTTTGTTTTTACACAAAGGAGTGTATACGATGAGTAAAAAACGTTTTGTATTAGCAAGTGTTGTAATGGTGGCTTTATCCGCTTCGGTTTATGCGGCCCCGATCAATATCGTTGATGACAACGGTAACATCGGCAAGGAAGGTCAAGCTTTCACCGCCGGAACAGGAGGCAACATTACCCTCGGCAACGGTGCCGGCGCGACGAACGGCAAGGGCAAGGGGATCAATGCGCAAGGCAACAATATAGCCTTGGGTACAGTTGCTGGAGCGGGCTCAACAGGTGGCGGCAATATCAACATCGGGGCGAAGTCCTTCCGAGACAGTACCGGCGATTTTAACATAACCGTTGGTTTTGTCGCAGGCAATACGAGCCAGTTGACGAACTTCATCGTCATGGGGACGCAATCGGGCGAAAAATCCGTAGGTGATAAAAACGTGTGGATTGGGAACTTTCAGGGTGCCAACAGTAAAGCCAGCAATTCCGTAGCCATCGGCTCGAATTCGACGGTAAACGGTCAGTTTGACCTTGCTGTGGGGCATTATGTGAACGTAAAAGCCGCTAAAGGTTTGGCCGTAGGCTCTTATAATACACTATCTGAAAAAGCGACCGCATCCGGTGTATTCGGCCAGGGCGAATACGGCAAAACGGCTATTGATGCGGTCAATTCATACAGTGTAGGTAATTATAACCACATTTCGGGAGAAAATACCTTTGTCCTCGGTAACAACGTAACCACCTCTCTAAAAAACGGTGTTATCCTCGGCAATGATTCCACAGACGGCGATGTAGTCGGCACCGCAAGCCATACATTTGAAAATGGTACTACAGTCAACTATGCCGGCACGTCTCCTGTATCAACGGTATCGGTTGGGGCTAAAGACAAAGAACGAACCATCACTAATCTCGCTGCAGGTCGCGTGAGCGCTACCTCTACAGATGCGATCAATGGCTCTCAGCTCCACGGCGTTCATCAAATGATTGATGCCCTTGGTAAAAGCACAAGTCAACAACTCAATACTTCCATCAGCACTATTGAAAAGTCTATACAACAAGTAAACACTAAAGTTCAGAATGTAGAAAATTCCGTGCAACATGTATCTCAAGAGGTACAGCGTGTCGAATCGGAATCCAATAAAGACGATGCTAGCGCCGCTGCGTTAGCCGCATTGCATCCGTTACCATATGATCCAGATAATCGCGTTCAATACATGGCAGGCTACGGTCATTATAAAAATGCTAATGCAGTAGCCTTAGGTATAGGCTATTATCACAAAGATAATCTTCTACTCACCACAGGACTTACCATGAACAATCATGTCATGGCCAATGTAGGCATCACCTACAAACCTGGAAAATCTTTGCCTACTACCATGTCTCCTGCCTCTTATAATGCATTGGAACAACGAGTACAAACATTAGAAACACAAAATAAAGATTTCCAAGAAACGGTAAAACGCTTAGTAGATACACTAGAAAAATAGTAAAGCAAGATTTTATGGTAGTCTAATGACTGCTTTCACACAAATACACTAACACACAAAAACACAGAAATAAAAAAGCTGTACACACATAGTCGATTTGAACCACCTTTGATGTTAAATTGGTTTTGACATCAAAGCCGTTCAATCTAATCTATGTATGTACAGCTTTTATGATTATTTACATGTAGTTATTATTAATATGTAGTTTTAGTCATACGCAGTTTTATAACTATTTAATTAGCATTCATTCATTATCAAATATGAGTACATTGTTATAAAGTACTTCATCTCAATTTGACGATATATATCTTTATCCCTATAATATAGGTAGATAGTCAGACGAGTGGTTCCGTCAGGCTCATCTCAAGAAATAAATACGTGATGAAATGGCCTTTCAGTTATCCAGTTACTGGTAACGAAGGGCTATTTGCTTTTTCCAAAGCAAATAAGCGCCACAAGTGCTCCAAAGGCAATAACTATGGTCATTACCTCTAGAATTAGCATGATTAACTCATAATCACTCATAGACACCCCTCCCTTCATTAACGAAGAGAGGCCCAACCTCGTCCAACTATCCTAGTCCCATTATAATTCGAACTAATGCTCGATACAATAAGCAACGTTTTAAAGAAATATATGAATGAATCAATAAGCGACTTTACCTATCATGCAATTGTCGATGTACTAAAATCGCTCGTATCTATTAATGATTCGCTTAGAATTTATGTGTAAATCCTGCATTTACAGACCAACCAGCTTTATAATCACCAGATAGACCTGTACTAATATCCGCAAAGATGCTGTTATTTGCATTGAAACCGTAGCTACCGCCAAAGGCTAAATCTGTCCAAGTGCCTTTAATGTCCTCGGAAGTGTGTTTAATAGTAGCACCACTAGTATATGTAGTTTTTACTGTACCAGAGAATGCATGGTTAACACCAAGACGAGTATAGATGTTACCAGCACCGAAGTGTTTACCAACTTCAAGGCCAAGACCACCTACTGTACTGCTCACGCCAGCTTGATCTACATGCATACTGCCAGCATTGAAACTATCACCACCAAAGTGAGTATAACTCAATTGGGCTTGTGGCTCGATATATGTACCATTTGAAAGTTTCACGGTTTTACCATAACGTGCACCAATTGTATATGCATTAGCTTCAGTCTCACCAGAGAGTTTTTCACCAATCTCATTACGAACAGTGAAATCATTAGATGCACGACCTACTTGAGACTCGATGTGAATATATTGGTTGTTACCAAGATTTTTTAAGCCATATGCACCAACAGCAAAGGCTTTCTCCTTACCAGAGCCGTTGAAAACGTAATCATCGTTACCACGAAGATAAGAAACTTGTCCTCCTACGGTCCAACCGCTACCAGTTTTAGCATCGTAACCACCTTGGATACGAGTGTATGTTGTATCTGTATCGATTCCGTTTCCATTAAAGCTATATTTACCTCCACCAACGCGAGCCCAAATACCTGTTGGTTCGCCTTGTTGTAATACACGTGAACGATACATATTATCTGTCAACGTTCTCCAGCCATTAATATTACTCATAATGGCGGAACGAGCGCCGCGCATATGTGGCGTATCAAACGCACCCATATTCACATGCATCTGAGGATTCTGCTCAAGAGCTGGTTTTTGATTTTCTTCAGCTTTTGGCGCTGGTTGTGGTGCAGGTTTTACCTCCGGCTTAGGTGTTGGTGCCGGAACCGGTTTTACCTCAGGTTTCGGAGTCGGTTGCGGTGTCGGTTTTACTTCTGGCTTAGGAGTTGGAGCCGGTGCCGGTTTCACCTCAGGCTTCGGAGTCGGTTGTGGTGTCGGTTTTACTTCTGGCTTAGGCGTTGGAACCGGTGCTGGTTTTACCTCAGGTTTCGGAGCCGGTTGCGGTGTTGGTTTCACCTCTGGCTTAGGAGTTGGAGCCGGTGTCGGTTTCACCTTACCATACTCATATTTGCCTTGACCATTTTTATCTGCTTGCCATGTAATAGCACCTTCCTTAGCATGACCTTCGGTTAATACTTTAAAACGTGCAGATTCAGCACCTGCAGAGGCAATAGCAACTGTGCCTTGAAGATTTCTTTCACCATTTACATAGTTATGGTAGTACACCTTATGTGCCAAGTTATCTAAAATTTTATTTACATTATCTTCACTAGACAAGTCTAATCCCTTACGACTCGTATACATATGAGCACCGGAATTAGGTGCCACACTTGTAATATGGATATCACCACCCCAGAAGGATTCTGGAGTCAATCCATTTACAATATTACTTCGTGGCGTATATTCTGGATTTTCCGTATCATCGTACTCACCATTTGGATCATACACAAAGTTTACATGACCTTCTAACTTATCAATGTGAATTTCGTTATGCTCACTTTGAGTTACTATGGATTCAAAATTACGATTTTTTGAACCTACCAAACGATGTACCCGGCTTGGAGTTGTCATTGCACTATAACTAGTACCATTCAAACCGCCTTGATACATGTGGTCCCAATAACCTCGCTCACCAAGAAACACATTAATATGATTTGGTTGTTTTGCATTTTTATCTGCTAAATTGAGAGCAAAACCAGTCCATAGTACTTCATCACTCTCTACACCAATATTAATTTCAGATGGATGTGTTGTGCTGCCATCGATGCGTACATCACCTTCAATGGACATATCATGACCAGTGAAATTACCCTTATTACCATCTACGCCGAGATTTACAGTGCCTCCTTTAGCAATTACAAGTGGATTGCTGTCACGACCAACTTGAAGATCACCATTTTTAATATTCACAGTACTACCATTTTGGCTAGTAATGATAGTCTTTCGTCCATTAGTTAGTCTACCAGATACGTAATCTGCATTAATAGTACTCTTATTATCTGCATCAATACCATACAGTGTCCCTTGTACCTTTCCCAAGTTTAAGGTTTCACCCTTAACAGCACTAATAATAGTATCTTCTGCCATTACATGAGGCATTACAGAGCTAGCAATCGTCAGAGCAATCGCTAAGGATAAGTTCGCTTTACACACGCGTTTCATAAGGACCCTCTCTCATTCACACTATAAATTATAATTAAACATTTTTAATTATAATTTATAAGCCTATTATTGTAAACATAAGAAAACTGTTTTATCACAAAAAAAATAAATAACAAAAGAAAATGGTAGTATACCTAAGTGCCTGCCCATAATTATAAATAATCTATTGAAAGCTATATTATCGTTCATTCGAGTTTGACGATATATGTGATTATCTCTATAATCTAACTAGATAGCCAGACGAGTAGTTGCGTCGGGCTCATCTCGAAACTTAATAGAAATTAGGAAATGGCCTTTTCGTTTTATCTAGCTACCAAGCGGTAACGAAAGGCTATTTGTCTTTTCCAAGACAAATAAAAGGCAGAAACTATGAGTTTCTGCCCTTTATTTTATTTACGCACCACGCGCATGGCTGCCATCATACCTGGAGATTTCCAGAGGGATTGTCCATTGTCTGTTGCGAGTTTATTGTTGTCATAAAATACGTCCGCATTGTAATAGTTGTCATCGCTAGATGTTACTTTATAGCTAAGACCTGCTGTTGTGTACACCATAAAATTGAGTACGTCACCCACTCGCTTTACTGAGTCTTGGTCTACATACCAGCTATTACCGTGATACGTTGTAGCATACACATCTTGACGAGCATCTACGTCCTGAGTATTAATGCCGATCAATACAAGTAAGGCCGCTAACATATATAAGAATTTACGCATTATAATAACCTCCCATTTATTGAAATAATACCTATATATTATATCAAAAAACGGTGAAAATTGCATTAAAATGGCAGTCTTTTCTCTATGCCTGACTAAATCCGCTCAAGGCTTGGTGTAATAACTTTCATCACAGGTTTTTCTATGAAAGCTAACCGCACATAGTCTACGGTCATACCGATAACAAAAATAAGCGCTACTATAAGGATTGCATACAGCGGCAATACTATTGAATCATAATACTGATATGTTGCCAATATATTGTTCCACATATGATGAAGGAATAATCTATTGTCATGCAACAGATAAATGCCAAAGGTAGTAGATGCTACCGTATTAATCCAAGGACGATAAACGATTTTTGCTTTCAAGAAAAGAATAAATAAACCAATACCTAATAGTAGTTGGAATAGGCCATAATCATTTTTCGTGAAGTAGAAAATCTGCTTCATATACTCTGGATTTGTCATGGCTAGTACATCGACAAGGATATCCCCTAGAAAAGCCCCAACAAAGCCTATGGCGCTAACAATAATACCCACTTTTCTTGTTATATGTGAGCCGTATAGCTTAATGTACGCCCCCATCGAATAGAACACGATAAAGGAAAAGATATGTTTAAAGCCAAAGGTAGTATGCGGTAAATTAGGCCACAAATTCAGTGCCGTTGGTATTAAGAACCAAATTACCGTGGACCCCACTAAGAGCATAACGTAATATTTATGCTGCAGCCAATGAAGTATTCGATTGATAATAGGCGTTAGTAAATAGAGGACTAAAAAGTTCTGACCAAACCAACTCATGGCACCAATGGGCAATAAGGCGAGCATCATGTTTCTTGACGTCACCGTATCAAGTCCTAAACCCATAGCCACGCCCAGCATGGCAATGCTGTAAAACCATATTTGCCCTACTAACTTGGCAAACTTGTGCAGCTTGAAGCTACTAGAAATCATGAAATAGCCTGTTATCATAACAAAGGCGACTACACCAGCCTTGCCTCCAAGTGCAAATACTTGGAGAAACACCTTATTAAACGTTAAATCTGGCGTAAAGGGGAAACAACCGTGCACGCTAAAATGGTGCATAATAATCAGTATCATCGAAATGATACGCAATAATTCAATATTGCTCTGTCTCATACGCTATACCTCATATTTTTAATCTCAAACTATAAAGATACTACATCAACTGGTAACTATACCGAAATGATGTGTATATACATCATAAAATACACGAGATACATAAGGTCGTTGTGACAATATTTACACATAGAAAAGGACAGCTGATTATATCAACTGTCCTTTTGTTAATCATATTTATTTATGATTCTAATTAGCATTCAAAAAAGTATAGTCAACTAATAGTTTTTGGTAATCGTATCCTCTTTTTCCTGCTACTTATAAGCTCCTCTATTATTAATTTCTTGATAACAGCACATTTCTTTATCGTATCAAAAATTGTAGCAAACATAATGCCTGTACATATACAACTCAATATGAGAAAGAATAAGTCCATAAGAATAGAGTGTTCAAAATGACTCCAATAAGCTATTCCTATTATTCCAACAAATAAAATACCATAAAATCCAATAGATTTGAACTTAGAAATACTCAAAAGCATAGTTGAAACAAAGCCTACTATGCTACAACCTAACAGTACTTTTATAGTAATTATTATAAATTGGCTATAAGCAAAAATAATACTTTCACTAGCACCTTCCTTCAAGACTTCTATTGCCAAATTTGATCCTATACTTACTATAAGAGCCAAAATAGCACCTAAAGAAATAGTTCCCCATATAAACATATATCGACTCTCAAAATCGCTTACTAATAATTCATGTATAATTCGTAACTCTGAATTAGATTTATTAATTAATTCTTCTTTTATATATAAGCGATACTGTGTATATAAATCGGTTATCATGGAATACCAAATAAATGTTAATAATTGAATTATTCTACTCATAATGCTTAATTGTAGAATGAAATTGAACATATAAAAAGTCCATAATGAACCTTGTGTTATGATTTAAGTGACCAAACATAATCTAACCGAGGTAATCACTATGGACTATACTA
>CAMUQE010000093.1 GCA_947096075.1 Veillonella parvula
AATAAGTTATAATAATCATATATATACGAAAAAGTATATAGTATACGTGCTTTTACTATAAATAGATTAGTATAACTAATGGATTTTGTTATAAAAGTACTGTGGAGTGATAATGGTATGGATCAAAAATTAATTAACCAATTGCTTGCTTTGCCGGGTGAGGAACTACATCTTAAAAAAGGTGATTTTCTCTTTCGTGAGGGGGACAAGGCAGAATACTTTTACGTAGTAGTAAAAGGTAGAATGAGCATTAAGAAGTTCGAAGCTAGCGGACACATTTTTGCGTTGCGTTTAGCAGGGCCGAATAATGTAATTGGTGAGGTTCCGTTGTATGAGGAGAACACTAGAACATATGTGTTCAACGCCATTGCTCGGGAGGATTGCTCTGTTTATTGTATACGCTATGATGTGTTGGAGGGGGCTATTGCAAAAGACCATTCATTGGCTATTGCAATGATGCAAATCTACACTTTACATATGCGTCGTCAACAGGCAAAATACCGGGACTTGCTACTATACGGCAAGAAGGGAGCATTCTATTCTACCTTGTTGCGCTTAGCCAATAGTTATGGTGTAAAGCGCGAGGATGGTATCTTTATTGATATCGCTCTAACAAATCAAGAATTGGCTGAGTTTGCTGCCACATCAAGAGAAAGTTTAAATCGCATGTTAAGTGAGTTACGTAAGTTAGGCTATGTAGCCTATGACAAACACCATCTAGTAATCTGTGATTTTGACGCTTTAATCGGATTACTTGATTTAGAGGTTGATGGTATTGACCCTAATATTAGTAATATCGAATAACAGGATTTTCTCCCTTGTGTTAGCACATCTAGCACAAGGAATTTTTTTGTAGTTTTGAAGGAGGACACGAGATGAGCTTGTTGTCTCAAAAGTTTAAGTTTCTTCGCAAGAAGGAAGTATCTCCAAACGGCCATCAAATCACAGAAGATGGAGGTCGTGAATGGGAAAATTATTATCGTGACCGTTGGTCTTACGATAAAGTTGTCCGCACAACGCATGGCGTAAACTGTACTGGTTCTTGTAGCTGGAATATTTATGTTAAAAACGGTGTTGTAGCCTGGGAAAATCAAGCAATTGACTACCCTGAAACACCAGATGATATGCCAGATTATGAACCACGTGGGTGCCCTCGTGGTGCAACATTCTCTTGGTATCTTTATAGCCCTTTGCGCGTAAAATATCCTTATGTACGTGGCGAATTGGTCGAGCTTTGGAGAGAAGCGAAAAAGAATGCTAAGAACCCAATCGAAGCTTGGAAATCTATCGTAGAAGATCCTAAAAAAGCGAAGAAATACAAATCTGCCCGTGGTATGGGTGGCTTTGTGCGCTCCACATGGGATGAAGCAACAGAAATTACTGCAGCATCCTTATTATATACAGCAAAAACATACGGCCCTGACCGCAACGCAGGCTTCTCTGTAATTCCAGCGATGTCCATGTTGTCCTATGCAGCAGGTGCTCGTTTCCTTAACTTAATGGGTGGTTCACCATTGTCCTTCTATGATTGGTATGCTGATTTACCACCTTCTAGCCCTCAAGTTTGGGGTGAACAAACTGATACTCCTGAATCTGGTGACTGGTATAATGCTGGTTACATCATGACTTGGGGTTCTAACGTACCGTTGACTCGTACGCCTGATGCTCACTTCTTAACAGAGGTTCGTTACAAAGGTACTAAAGTTGTATCCGTATCCCCTGACTATGCGGAATCCACAACTTCTTCCGATGCTTGGCTTAATGTAAAAGCCGGCACTGATGCGGCTCTTGCTATGGCAATGGGCCACGTAATCTTAAAAGAATACTACATCGATAAAGAAACTCCATACTTCAAAGAGTATGCTAAAGAGTTTACAGATATGCCATTCCTTGTACGCGTTGAAGATATCAATGGCACGGTTCAACCAGGCCGTTTCTTGAATGCTAAGGACTTAGGTCGCCAAGAGGAAGGTTCTGACTTCCAAATGGTATTGATCGATGAAACAACAAACGAAATCGTTGTTCCTAATGGTACAATGGGCGATCGTCATACAAATCCTGAAAAATGGAACTTACGCCTTGAAAACCGTGATACAGGGGCTAAAATTGATCCTCGCTTATCCGTCTTTGATCAACGTGAAGATGTGACTGTTGTTAAGTTGCCATACTTTGGTGATGAAGAGCACGAAGGTGTTATTGAACGTGCAATTCCAACGATTACAGTACAAACTGTTGATGGTCCTGTAAAAGTAACTACAGTATATGACCTCATTCTTGCTAACTATGGTATCGACCGTGGTATTGGTGGTGAAGTGGCTAAAGCTTACACTGATGACACTCCTTACACACCTACATGGCAAGAAAAAATCACTGGCGTAAAGGCCGATATCGCGATTGCTACAGCTCGTGAATTTGCAGATAATGCAGAAAAAACTAAAGGTCGCTCCATGATTATCATGGGTGGTGGTATTAATCACTGGTACCATGCAGATATCATTTACCGTACTATTTTGAATCTTATCATGTTCTGTGGTACAGAAGGTGTTAACGGCGGTGGCTGGGCTCACTACGTAGGTCAAGAAAAACTTCGTCCTGTTGAAGGTTGGGGCGGTATCATGACAGCTAACGACTGGAGTAAAGCTCCTCGCTTGCAAAATGGTACATCTTGGTTCTACTTTGCTACGGAACAATACCGTTCTGACTGCATCGACTTGGCAGACCGCGTATCTAAATTAGCTAAGCCTCGTTACCGTCATCCTGGGGATTACAACGTCTTAGCAGCTCGTTTAGGTTGGTTGCCATCCTATCCTACTTTCAATAAAGGTAGCCAAGAATTGATAAATGATGCTCGTGCAGCCGGTGCTAGTACAGAAGCGGAAATCAACCAATATGTGGCACAAGCCTTGAAAAATAAAGATTTACAATTCTGTGTAGAGGATCCAGCAGCTAAAGAAAACCATCCACGTAACTTGTTTGTATGGCGTGCGAACCTTATCGGTTCTTCTTCTAAAGGCCACGAATACTTCTTGAAACATTTATTAGGCACAAAAAATGCCGTATTGGAAGATGATGATGCTCCTACACGCCCAGAAGAAATTAAATGGCGTGAAGCAGATGGTGCGGGTAAGCTTGATCTCTTAATTGATATCGACTTCCGTATGGCGTCTACAGGTTTATATTCTGATATCGTGTTCCCCGCAGCTACATGGTATGAAAAAGAAGATTTGTCTTCTACGGACATGCATCCATATGTACATGTATTCCAAGCAGCTGTTGATTGCGCATGGGAAACTAAATCCGACTGGGATACATTCCGCACCCTTGCAGAAACAGTATCTCGGGTAGCAAAAGAATCTGGCTTCACAGAATACGAAGATATTGTAGCTACCCCACTTGGACATGATAGCCCAGGCGAAGTAGCGCAACCAGAAGGTAAAGTTCTTGATTGGAGTAAAGGCGAATGTGAACCAATTCCTGGTAAAACAATGCCGAACCTCGTTCATGTAAAACGAGATTATAGTCAAATCTTTGAAAAATACATTGCATTGGGACCTAATATTGAAAATAAAATGGGTGCGCACGGTTTGGCTTGGGATGTATCTGACGAATATCAAACATTGTATGCTCAAAATGGTACGATTGATAATCCAGACTTTATTTCTCATGGTCGTCCAAGCATCTACGAATGTAAGGAAGCTTGTAATGTTGTATTAACATTATCCTCTTGTACAAATGGTAAATTAGCCGTTCGTTCTTGGAAAGCTATGGAAGATAAAACAGGTCTTTCTGGGCTTGAAAAGAATGCAAAAGGTCGTGAACAAGAAAAAATTACCTTCGATGACATGGTTCGTCAACCACGCTTTATCATTAGCTCTGTAACAAGTACTGGTAAGAACGATAAAAACCGTCGTTATTCTCCATTTACAACATCTACAGAAGATAAGGTACCATTCCGTACTGTAACAGGTCGTCAATCGTTCTATTGTGATCATGAAATGATGCGCGACTATGGCGAAGCTATGGCATTGTATAAACCTGTATTATCATATAAACCAGTACAAGGTGATTATAAACAAGAAGGTATCCCAGAAATTACATTGAAATACTTAACACCACATAATAAGTGGTCTACACATAGTATGTATTTTGATAGCCAACAAATGTTAACATTATTCCGTGGTGGCCAAACAATTTGGCTCAACGAAGATGATGCAGCAGAAATTGGTGTTAAAGATAATGACTGGGTAGAAGCATTCAATAAAAATGGTGTAGTTGCAGCTCGTGCGGTTGTATCTCCACGTATTCCTCGTGGCATTTCTTATATGCATCACTCTCAAGACCGTCACATCAACGTTCCTGGTACGCAAGTTAAGAAAGATCGTCGCGGTGGTACACATAATGCACCAACACATATTCACATGAAGCCAACCCACATGATTGGCGGGTACGGTCAATTGAGCTATGGTTTTAATTACTATGGTCCAACTGGTAACCAACGTGATATGACAATTGTGGCTCGTAAATTGAAGGAGGTGGATTGGCTTGAAGATTAAAGCTCAAGTATCCATGGTCCTAAATTTGGACAAGTGCTTAGGCTGTCATACATGCTCTATTACTTGTAAAAATACATGGACGAACCGCGAAGGCGCGGAATATATGTACTTTAATAACGTGGAAACCCGCCCTGGCGTAGGTTACCCACGTAATTGGGAAAACCAAGAAAAATGGAAGGGTGGCTGGACTCTCGATAAAAGCGGTAATTTGGCGCTTTCCACAGGTTCTAAAGGTTCTCGATTGATGAAGTTGTTCTATCATCCAGAGCAACCAGAAATTACGGATTACTTTGAACCTTGGACATACGATTATGAAACATTGATTCATACCGGTCGTAAAAATAATCAACCCGTAGCACGTCCTCGTTCTTTGCTAACAAAGCAAAAAATGGAAGTAACATGGGGTCCTAACTGGGATGATGATTTGGCTGGAGGTCATCATGCACGAGAAGATGTGAACTTGGCTAAGATGGGTGAGGATATCGTATTTGACTACGAAGAAGTATTTATGCGTTATTTACCACGTCTTTGTAACCACTGTTTAAATCCTGCATGTGTAGCGGCATGTCCATCCGGTGCCATCTACAAGCGTGATGAAGATGGTGTTGTACTTGTTTCCCAAGATGTATGCCGCGGTTGGAGACATTGCGTTCCATCTTGTCCATACAAAAAAATCTTCTATAACTGGGAAACAAACAAAGCTGAAAAATGCGTATTCTGTTATCCTCGTTTGGAAAATGGCTTGCCTCAAATCTGCGCTGAAACATGCGTAGGTCGTATGCGCTATGTTGGTGTAGTTTTATACGATATGGATAAAGTTCAAGAAATGGCATCTACTAAGGATGAACAAGAAATTTACCAAAATACAGTAGATTTAATTTTGGATCCTAATGATCCAGAGGTTATTAAAGCCGCTCGTGAAGCAGGTATCTCTGAAGCATTCTTGAAAGCAGCTAAAAAATCTCCTGTTTACAAGCTTGTAAAAGAATGGGGCGTTGCGTTGCCGTTGCATCCAGAGTATCGCACATTACCAATGGTTTGGTATGTGCCACCGCTCAGCCCAATCTTACAACGTGTAACATCTGATGTATACTTGCCAGATGCACATGAAATGCGCGTGCCTGTACAATACTTGGCTAATATGTTTACTGCTGGTAATACAGATATTTTAGCTCGTGTATTACAACGCATTCTCGATATGCGTGAATACATGCGCCGCCGTGAGACAGGTGATGAAGCAATCGCTCACGAAGTAGATCTTACAGAAGAGCAAATGTATGCTATGTACAAATTGTTAGCATTGTCTAAATATAATGATCGTTTTGTTATCCCATCTGATGTTAACGTATCTCGTGAAGGTCGCTTAGAAATGCAACACAATCGTGGCTTTGCATGCCCGACAGGGGGTTGCCATAATGGATGATGCACAAAAAATAGCTCTCATTGCTTCTTTTTTGCTTCGGTATCCAGATGAATCTTGGTACAATGAACTTGGTGAATGGAAAGAGGATACTCGCTCTGTTGAGCATCCTCAGCTTCGTCAAGGATTGTTAGAGTTCTTTGATTACATTGAAGAAACAGATCGTAAGGCCTTTGAAGACCAATACGTACGTATCTTTGACTTCAGTCGTAATACAACGATGTACTTATCAACTTATGAATTGCAAGGTACAGGGGAACAAGCAGAGGAACTCGTTAAATATAAAGCCTTCTTCCTAGAAAATGGCTATGATTTACCAAAGGAGATGCCTGACTATATTCCAGCTATTCTAGAGTTATGCGCTGTTATCGAACCTGAAAAGGCTCGTGAAGTGTATGATTATTGTAAACCAAAGCTAGAATATATTAGGGATCGATTGATCGAAGCAAAACTGACCTATGCATTCTTATTTGATATCATATTGTCGGTTGCAAATGGATTGGAGGACGGTGCACGATGAATCTATTTTTATGGGGCGCTTTGCCATATATTGCGTTTACCTTCTTAATCGTAGGCACACTTGTTCGTTTCTTCTACTTTGAAAGAAACTGGACTACAAAATCAAGTGAATTTTTAGAGAAAAAACAATTACGTATTGCCAATCCATTGTTCCACTTTGGTTTGCTATGCGTTATCGGCGGTCACGTAGTAGGTGTATTAGTGCCTAAAGCTTGGACTGCAGCTTTGGGTATCAATGACCATATGTACCATCAGGGTGCGTTATATATGGGTGCTGTAGCGGGTATCATCTTCATCGTTGGTTTCTTGCTCTTGATGAAACGTCGCTTTACTGTACCTGCTATGAAAGTAAATACATCTGGCTTTGATAAATGGTTATATTTATTCTTAACATTAGCTATCTTTAGTGGTATGGCTGGTACATTGCTTAATGCATCTGGCTTTTTCGACTACCGTGTATCCATCGGCCCATGGTTCCGTAGCTTACTATCCTTTATGCCTGATCCATCCTTGATGGAAGGCGTGCCATTCATGTTTAAATTCCACATGTTGGCATGGATGGTGGTTGCTATTATCTTCCCATTCAGCCGTTTGGTACACTGCTTGAGTGTTCCACTTAACTACTTAACACGTCCGTTTATCGTTTATCGTAAACGAGACGAAAAATAATTAGGATGATGATTGATTTGTATGCCCTTCTATAATAGGACAAATTAATCCTTAGCCCCTTGTATTGTTGAAAGCTTATGCTGACAACTGCAAGGGGCTTTTATAATTTAGAATTATTCTTATATTAAATGCTAGATATCTGATATGAGTAATCTATAAAATTCGATTTAAATGATAAAATATATTAAGTAAATTAGATAGTATAGGTATCATTATTACATATGTCTATTTCTAGTGAAACCTAAAACTAGTATTATTATC
>CAMUQE010000094.1 GCA_947096075.1 Veillonella parvula
TGTTTGTGGGTAATTATAAACTAAATCTATATATTAGAAAGAAGCTAAAGATATGAGATGTAAAAATCTTATTATGCATGATAAACTATGACTTTTATCACATTGTGAACTGTCTTTCATCATTGGAGAACAGATTATATATAACCGATTGAAAAGCCGAAATATATACAATAATATTCATGAAAATAATTCTCAAAAACCCGCAAAGCATTGAGAAAACTGTATAGTTAAAGCGTTGAAAGGCTGTATGTTGTGTGTTACGATTGATGCATAGAGTAAATCTCAATGTGTATGAGTTTTATTTATCTCATATGCTTTGAGAATTAAAAGTTATTTCACGGTATTAGAGTTAATATTCACTTATTTTCCTGAGGAGGGATTATCTTGCGCGAGATTCAAGTATCTGAAATTACAAAAACAATCCGTCAATTATGTATGGATGCAGCTTATCATTTGCCAAAAGACATCTATGAAGGCTTGAAAAAAGGTCGTGAAACAGAAGAGTCTCCAGTAGGTCGTATCGTTCTTGATCAACTCATCGAAAATGCAGAAATTGCTGATGCTGAAGATCGTCCATACTGCCAAGATACTGGTATGACAATGGTATTCTTAAAAGTAGGTCAAGATGTTCATTTTGTTGGTGGCGATCTTACTGAAGCTATCAATGAAGGCGTTGCAGCTGGTTACATCGAAGGTTACCTTCGTAAATCTGTTGTAGGGGAGCCATTGTTCAACCGTAAAAACACTCAAAACAATACTCCAGCTATCATCTACACTGACATCGTTCCTGGCGATAAAGTAGATATTCAAGTAGAGCTTAAAGGTTTCGGTTCCGAAAATAAATCTGGCGTAGCTATGCTTGTTCCTGCTGATGGCGTAGAAGGCGTTAAAAATGCAGTTCTTGAAATCGTTAAAAAAGCTGGTCCTAACCCATGCCCTCCAATCGTACTTGGCGTAGGTATTGGTGGTACTATGGACCAAGCAGCTGTTATGTCTAAAAAAGCTTTGCTTCGCGACATTAGCGTACCTCACAAAGATGCAGACTATGCAAAACTAGAAGAAGAAATCATGGAAATGGTTAACAAAACTGGTATTGGACCTCAATTGGGCGGTACTACAACTTGTATCGGTGTAAACATCGAATGGGGTGCTACTCATATCGCTGGTCTTCCTGTTGCTGTTACTATCATGTGCCATGCTGCTCGTCATGCTCACGTAGAACTTTAATCGATAGGAGGTAAAAACTATGTCTGAAACAATTCGCATTAATACTGAAGAATATAATGAAGAGTTTTCCCGTAAATTAAAAGTTGGTGATAGTGTTCTTATCACTGGTAAAATTTACTCCGCTCGTGACGCTGCTCATAAAGTTATGACTGAAGCTTTAGCGCGTGGTGAAAAATTGCCAATCGACTGGACAAATAAGTTTGTTTATTATCTTGGACCAACACCTGCAAAACCTGGTGATCCAATTGGTTCCGCTGGTCCTACAACTTCCGGTCGTATGGATGCTTACACACCAACAATGCTTGATCAAGGTATCAAAGGCATGATTGGTAAAGGTTCCCGCAAACCAGAAGTAGTTGAATCCATGAAGAAAAATGGTTGCACATACTTCGCAGCAGTTGGTGGCGCTGCAGCATTGATTGCAAAATCCATCAAAAAATACGAAGTTCTTGCTTATGGAGAACTTGGACCAGAAGCTTTGGCTGAATTGACTGTTGAAGATTTCCCTTGCATCGTAGTTGGCGATACTGAAGGTAATAACTTCTACGAATTAGGCCAAAAACCTTACAGAAAAATCTAATATTACCATTGAGTGATTGAAAGAGGCTTGCTTTAGCAAGCCTCTTTTTGTTGTTAAGCCATAATCATAAGACGTTCATCCGTTACGTGTAGAGTTTAGTCTATCGATTCTGTCGGTTTTATGATAATATACATATAGATTTTATACATTCAATTTGAGTGAGGCGATAACATGACTTCTGTAGAAACTATTCGTCAGTCAGCTCGCAACGCGATGGCTGAATTACTTGATTTAGCAAAGGTTCGCGAAGGTCAATTGTTCGTTGTGGGCTGTTCCACTAGCGAAATTGTAGGTAAAAAAATCGGCACTGACTCTCACCTTGATGTGGCTCAGGTCGTATTTGATGAAATATACAATGCTGTTAAGGCTAAAGGACTTAACTTGGCTATTCAATGTTGTGAGCATATTAATCGTGCACTTGTTATGGAACGTAGTGCCATGACATGGGAGGAGGAAGTTAATGTTGTTCCTCAACGTCATGCGGGTGGTGCCCTGGCTGTGATGGCGTATGAATATTTTGATGATCCTGTGATGGTTGAATTTATTCAAGCTGATGTAGGCATCGATATTGGAGATACTTTCATTGGTATGCACATGAAACACGTTGCAGTGCCTGTACGTCTTTGTGTGAAAGAAATTGGAAAAGCACATGTGACCGCTTGTCGTGTTCGGCCAAAGAGCATCGGCGGTGAGCGTGCTGCATATAATGAAGCATTGATGTAGGGGGATAGTATGTCAAACCTAATACCGTATTTTGTATTAGCCGTCGTGGCATTGGGATTTTTTGCTGTTTGCTATGCTGTTTTTAGCGGTGGTGATGGTGAAAGTAAGGCAAAGGAAAAATCCCATAAAAACATAAGTAATAAAAATAATCCTAAAGGGTATAATGATGTTATATTTGCAACGGAGTCGCAAGAAGGCAATGTAACAATTACTCATATGAGTGGTACTAATGTATATACTGCATCAATTCTGGATACAGTTGAAACTATGGATAGTGAAGAGCGAGAATCTGTTGAATCTTTAGTTGATCCTATAGATACTTCTTATAATAGAAGAAGTACTCTAAAGTCCAATTCAAGTCATGTTTCAGCAGGAGAATATGCGTTAGCATTAGGTTCGGATAATGGCACACCAATAGGGGATGAAACCATTGTGATGACAGCCGTATCAGATCTTAAGCGAGCTAATCAAGCTAATCAAGGTGTTACTCCGTTAGTGGATAAAACTATCGTCCTTGATGTCGTTATAGATGAACTTGTCAATAACGCTAACTCTGTTGAAGATACAATTGCTATGGGTGAATCTGTGGAAGCCTTTGAAGCTGATGAAGCGGATAGCATAGATGCTACGCAGATGATAGGTGGTGCAAATGAAATACAAACCGCGGAAGGGCCATCGGTATTAGATGAAACGCGTTTGTTTGATGCCTCTGAAATTGAAGCAAAATTGGCGGCAACAAGTTTAGCTGAAGAGGAGGAACCGCATGGTCAATGGGCAAAAACGGCACATGAAGATAAATGTGTTGAGCTGGCTATAGCGCCATTTGTTCATTCATTTGGGGTACTACATGGCGACACACAACACTATGTAGAATCTATTACAAGAGATGTTTTAGCGGCTCTCAATATTACAAAAATTGTTGAAGTGAATGCATTACTAGAGAATATTGTTATTCAAGAAGCGTTGATGAGTATGCAAAAGGCATATGCCGCTACAAATACGGAGTGGATGAAGTCCGCTGCGTTAGGTGCTTTTCTAGATGTGGTTCAATCTCCTAAATCTAGTACGCCATACCTCGTAGCTTTTGATGCATTACGTGTATTACCTCATTTAACATTAGGTCACTTTCAAGTTATGGCCTTAACATTATTGTTACAATATTCTAGAAACTCTAATAACTATGGATTGATTCACTTCCAACATTATGTGGAAAAATATATTGAGCCATTTATCTCTGATTTGCCTCGAAATGATTCTTTCTATCGCCAGCTGGACTACTTACGCTGTACGCAAGAAGAACAAGAACCTATCACTTTATGTCAAGTGTTGTCTAATTCATACCCGTTTGTATTCAACTATCGTGGTTTCTCTAAGGAAGAACTCTTCCGTGCTACAGACGGTCGTGGTGTAGATCCACGTTATGTGGTGCGTAGCTTGAACTCCAATCTTTATAAACTAGCCTTGGTAGATGAGTCTTTGGCACCACAATTTTTTAGACAAACACGAATTTCTAATGCTATGGTTCAACGTGATCTTTTAGCTTTGATGAAGAGCAAACCTACTGCTTTCAGGGGACAAGAGGCGCGTGATATTATGGATGACATTTCACCAGTTTTATTGGACTTGGCTGATGTCTTCGATAGCACGCCAATGTCTAAAATTAGTTTAACATTGTTAGGCCTTTACTTAGGCCGTGCTCATGTGAAAGCAACCATTGGTGAAGAATTTGATTTGTCTCATTGGTTCTAATTTATGATTTTAAGCACTATATAGTTTCAAAAATTGGATTATATAGTTATTAATATAGGTATATACTTAAAAACGTTATATAGCTTATGTGTTATGTAATAAAAAAGTCTCTCAAGATTATCTTGAGAGACTTTTTAGTTTGTTAAATTTAATAGCTATTAAGTGTTAAAAGGTGTTGAAGCCGAATTCTTCAATGTCTTCAATGTTTTTAATTGTTACGGTGCGACCTGTAATGTCAATGAGACCTTCATCGCGAAGACGACCTAGTTCACGGCTAAGAGCTGTGCGAGATACATTGAGGACCTCAGCCATTTGCTCGCGGTTGTGGGGTAATTGAATTGTGTTAGAATGTTGACGTTTATAAATATCTGTTAAGTACGCAAAAATCTTTTCGCGCATCCCTTTTAATGTGAGGTAATGGACTTTTCTGGTTAATAGAATTGCTTTTTCAGATAAATCCTCTAATAGATTAGATAGGATTTTAGTTTGGCATTGATGACAATCCGGTAATGTTTTAATAAAGGTTTCAAGCGGAATAAACATAATTTTAGTTGCTTTTGTTGCTTTAATGGTAGCAGGCCATAAAGGCTGTTTGCTAAATAGTAGTGCTTCTCCAAAAATATCTGATTGCTCTAAGTTTGCCATAATAACCCGTTGCCCCATTACATTTTCACGAGTCAGTAAAGCGCTGCCTTCAAGGATGACACCAATACCCTCCATAGGATCTCCAGCGAGGGCTATAAAATCATTTTTTTGGTAACTGTGGATGATAACTTTGGCATTATTTAAATAGCTACGTAGCTCTGGCTCTCCTAATGTATTGAATAAAGGACATTTCACGAGGGTGGGCATATATTGATTAATGATATCGTTTGAAAGTATTTGTTTCATAAGCACCTCCGGTGTGATAAAGTCTATAGCAATTAAAAATGATTATTGTATAATAAAAGTATAAGACTAAATGGTCTACTTGTTCCATAAGGGAAGTCAGGAAAATTTTTGAAAAAGTTTTTATTTGTTGCTCAAGCTACAGAAATTGTATCATCTTTACGTTATACTTTCAAATGTAATCAATCAGACAACTGATAAAACATCAGTGTAATGTATAGGTTTTATATTATCTAGCTTGACTGCGAGGAAGTCTCGCAAAGGAGGATTTTAAATGAGTATGTTCTGTTATCAATGCGAACAATCTGCAGCACCAGGTGGCTGTACTGTACAAGGTGTATGTGGTAAAACTGCACCAGTTGCTAACTTACAAGACGAATTAACTGCTGCCTTAGTTGGCTTGGCTCGCGCTTTAGACGTAAAGGGTCATACTAAAGAAGGTATTGATTATATTATGCGCGGTTTGTTCATGTGTGTAACAAACGTAAACTTCTCTGAAGACCGCGTTCAAGAATTCATTGACGAAGTGAATGCTTACCATGCAAAAGTGGACAGCGCTCAACAAAACTTTGATTGGGAACAATTGTGGAAAGGTGAAGAAGACATCGTATCCCTTCGTTCCACATTATTGTTAGGTATGCGCGGTATGGCTGCATACGCATGGCATGCTGCTCGCCTTGGCTTCCACGATGCTGATGTTGATGCTTGGTTCGTTAAAGGTATGGTAGAAATGGCGAAAGATCACAGCGCTGAAGAATGGCTTGATCTTTTGATGGAATTCGGTCATATCAACTTGAAATGTATGGCTGTTCTTGATAAAGCTAATACTGAAACATATGGTACACCTGTACCAACTACAGTTCCTTTGACTGTAGAACCAGGTCCTTTCATCGTTGTAACTGGTCATGACCTTCATGACTTGAAACAATTATTGGAACAAACTGATGGTAAAGGTGTAAATATCTATACTCACGGTGAAATGTTGCCTTGCCACGCTTATCCTGAATTGAAGAAACATCCTCAATTGAAAGGTAATTTTGGTACAGCATGGCAAAACCAACAAAAAGAATTTGTTGATGTTCCTGGCGCATTCTTGTTCACTACAAACTGCATTATGCCACCAAAAGAAAACTACAAAGCTAATATCTTCACTACAGATATGGTAGGTTTCGATGGCTGTGCACATATCGAAGAAAAAGAAGATGGTACTAAAGACTTCTCCGCAGTTATCAACCGTGCTATCGAATTGGGCGGCTACAAAGAAGCTCAAGAATTCACTGGTATCAACGGTGGTCATGAAGTAACTACTGGTTTCGGTCATGGTACAGTATTGGGTATTGCAGATAAAGTAATCGATGCTGTGAAAGCTGGCGCAATCAAACACTTCTTCTTGGTAGGTGGTTGTGATGGTGCTAAAGTAGGCCGTAACTACTACACTGAATTCGTTAAACAAACTCCAGATGATACTGTAGTATTGACATTGGCTTGTGGTAAATTCCGTTTCAACGATATGAACATCGGCGAAATCGGTGGTATCCCTCGTATCCTTGATATGGGTCAATGTAACGATGCTTACTCTGCTATTCAAGTAGCAGTAGCTTTAGCTGGTGCATTTGAATGTGATGTAAACGACTTGCCATTGACATTGGTATTGTCCTGGTACGAACAAAAAGCAGTATGTATCTTGTTAACATTGTTGGCTTTGGGTATCCGTAACATTTACATCGGACCTTCCTTGCCTAAATTCTTCTCCAGCAATGTATTGAACATTTTGGTAGAAAAATTCCAATTACATCCAATTACAACTCCAGAAGCTGACATGAAAGCTATCTTGGGCTAATAGGATCTATTAATCCGTTAACCACAGTCCTACGTCCCCTCTCTTTTATGATTTAGGACTGTTGTTATAAATAACGCACCTTGGGTTTACCTAAGGTGCGTTTTTTTGCTATTTTTGTAAAAGCTATCTGTTAGTGATTGTATATTGATGGGGCCCTGTTTCGTATCTACAACTTAGTTAAAAAGGAAGAACTATACTTCTTTGCTCCTCGTGACCTGATGTCGCTGCATAAGTATAGTTCTTCCTTTTTATAACTGTAGATATGGAGGGGTCCCATCAATATACTACTTCTTTGATAGATTTTCCCAAAATAGTATGTGCTGGGAGATAGACGCGTTTCGGCCCTTAATAGGTGGTGCCCATTAGTAAAACATTTGAGGAACATAAGTCCCATCAATATACAAACTTTTGGA
>CAMUQE010000095.1 GCA_947096075.1 Veillonella parvula
TATTATCTTTATGGTAGAAACTTTCACAAAATATAATTATAGTATGAGCCCAATAATGGCAAAGTAGATTTTAAATATCGTTTGTTGTAATGGACGAATAACCATAGAAATAATGGGTGTGTTAATAAGGATGATAAAGAATAATAAATTAAGCATCCCTAATTGGTAATATCTCATCTGCCACTCTGTAGGCAACCACGGCAAGATAATATTAAAACCAGGCAATGGTGGGAACGGAATCAAACAGAAAATTGATAAGCCAATACTATATAAAATAATATATTGCATAACCATGGCAAGACCTTGGGACTCCATGAGACCTAATTTTCCAAGGAGCATATACATAAAGGTGAATATAAAGCCTGCTATAAGACCTGCCACAGGACCTGCAAAGGCAAGCAAGCTTATATCACGTCGTGGATCTTTAAAGTAAGATGGATTAATTGACATAGGTTTTGCCCAACCAAAGCCAACAAGAATAATACAGATGGTACCAATTAGATCAAGGTGTGCCATTGGTGACAATGTGAGGCGTCCCGCCAGACGTGGCGTTGGATCACCAAACCAAGTTGCTACCTTTGCCTCTGCATATCCAAAGATAGAAAAAACGATCATAATAGCAGGAATACTTGCTAATATCTGAACCGGATTTAAATCAAACATAGAACTCCTTTATTGTTTAGCTTCCCATGCGGTGTAGCCTTCTTGAATGCAACGAAGGGCATTTAAGGTACGGGGATAGCCGATATACGGCACGCATTGGGATGCGATATTAATCAAATATTGTTTGCTGTTTCCTACGTTCAAATTACCTTCTACATGAGCCTTGAGTTGAGCTTCACAGCCACCTTGAGCCGCAAGGAAACAGAAGGTAATCATTTCACGATGAGCCACGCTAAGGCCTTTACGCGTATAGTAATCGCCGAACATATTGGCAAGCCATTTGTTGATATGACGAATATCTTCTGGCCCTTCTTGGTAAGAATTGCGCATAGACTCCCCAAAGATTTCCACTTGTTTTTCTACGCCTTTTTCAAGACGAGACTCTCCAGTGATTGTGCTGCGAGAGGGATCAACAATAGCCTCTCCTCGATAGTCAAAAATCTTATTGGTCACCTTAAAGAATGGGCGCACACGTCCGATGCCAAGATAGGGCACCGCTTGATAAATGAGCTCTACCACTTCATCAGGAATAAGGCCAAAGTTTAATGCTGCCGGTAGCATTAATGCATATTCATCAACAGCGGAGGCGCCTACTAATGTAGCAAGAATGGCTAAGAAGCGATCCTTTGCCGGTACATTACGGCCTTCTTCGGTGATGACTTCATCAAAGGCAAAATTATCAAACAATACTTCAAACTCTGGATCAATATAACCTGCTGGGGCTGCAATATCAGGGAACATACGCTCCGTATAGGCTTGAGCAAATTCAGATTTAGACATAAAAAACCTCCATAAACAACACTGGTGAAAGCCCAAAAGGAGCTTTCACCAGCAATAGTTATGTAATTATTACGGCACGGGCCATCAGATTATAACGCTGGGAATTCGAAAGTTGTGCCGTATACTTCTTTCCAAGCAGCCATGAACATATTGAACTCATTTGTTCCAGGTTGAATTTGGTAAACTTGACCATCTGGAGCGTAACGATATACAGTATGTAAGCTTGGATGAACAAGATATTTGAATAATGTAGCTTCCCCGTATTGGTTATTATGCATGTTAATTACATTAACACCAAATACGTGGTTACGGCTGCTATCGATACCTTTAAACTCAGATGCTTTATCAAAGAAATATGTTTCTGTACCATTAGCACTATTTGGAACCTCTGGATAGTTAGCTAATCCATTCCAGTTTGCTGCGTTTGCAACACCACCTACTAATAATGTACCGGCTAATACAAATGCACCTAATAAATTTTTATTCATAATGCTCTCCTTTGTGCCACGAAGGCAAATCACGAATCAGTCATACTCTCACATGACTTGAATACAATACGCTATATGTATAGTATATCACATTTTTAATAAAATTTTTAGATTTCCAAGGTTACAGAATATATGCATATGAGGTTGTATCAAATTAGCCCTTCATGTTCTCTGCTGTTTTTGCATTTGCGTTATCGATTGCTTCTAGCAATTTATTAAGCAACATACGCAATTGACGTGTCTCTTCTACGTCAAATATAGGACCTGACGATTCAGCCAAGCGGCGTGGTATATGAACCGCTACATCACGTAATGCTTTACCCGTATCAGTAAGGGTTACCATAACTACACGTTCATCTTGACGACTGCGTTTGCGTTTCAAGAATGCTTTGGCTTCTAATTTCTTTAAAAGCGGTGTTAATGTACCGGAATCAAGGCGCAATACTTGTCCCAATTCCTTAACGGATAAATCACCATATTGCCACAATGCCATCATTACGATGTATTGAGTATATGTCAAATTTAAAGGATCTAAGTGACTACGATATGCATTAACAATTTCCTTTGCCACTACATAGAGTGGAAAGCTCAATTGATTTTCCAATCTTAAATATTCTGAATCAGGAACATCTTCTTTATGTTTGTATCCTTCAAGTACACCAATTTCTGCCATATTCTACCTCCATATGCACACAATTATCTACTAATTAATTGTACACAATTTTACGGTAAACAGTCAACGCAAAAAGCCCACTTTGAACAGATATTTTTAAATTTGTTAATTAATTAATATTTATTTTCTTATTCGTTAAGAATTAGGTGCTTCTATAGAATTTATAGGTAAAAATCACACCATAAAGTTGTTACTTTATTTATAAATTTATTTGATATTAGATTAGAAAGTTATAACTTCTGTTTTCAAGGAAATCTCCTTTCGTTACAGGACCCTCTCCTAATAAATAACTTAGTAAAAATACGTTCTTTTCTAGGTTCTTCCTTGTAGTATAATAAAAGAAACTCTATATCAAATCCCATTTGTCATAGGAGGGCCACATGAACACCTTAGAATGTATTAAAACTCGTCATAGTACGCGAAAATTTAAAGCTGATCAATTATCTAGAAAGCTCATCGATCAAGTGCTCGACGCAGGTCGTCGTGCTCCATCTGGTGGCAACACACAATTAACACATTTCATGGTTATCACAAACCAAGATATGCTCAACGAATTAGTAACTCTTATTCAAGAAGAATACGGCAAAATGCCGATTACAGAAAATACTTTACCTTACATGGTGAATATCATTAAGATGTCCGCCGAAGGCAAATTTGTATTCAACTATGGAGCGCCTGTACTCATCGTATTGGCTAGTAAACCAAGTTATGCCAACAACTTTGCTGACGTGTCATGTGCTATGCAAAACATGATGCTTGCTTGCAATGAACTTGACCTTGGTAGTTGCTGGGTTAACCAAATCCGTCATCTTCAAGATAATGAACGCATCCAAGCCAAAATGCATGAACTAGGTCTTAGCGAAGACGAAAAAGTCTACGCTAGCCTCGCTATCGGCTACCCAGATCTACCAAATGGTCTTAACCGCCGTGAAATCAAAGCAAAAGGCTATCCTGTAACATATATTGATTAAAGATACTATTAGTTTCTTAGCTATTCCTATAAGATAATTAGGCCAATACAAAAGCGCTATCTATCCCACAACTCTAATTGAGTTTTGTTCGGAATAGATAGCGCTATTTTATTGACTATAGTATGTATTAACTCTCACCGATTTAGTAATCAAATCGATGCACATTCCATACGTATATGTATAATGAACTACCATTAAGCCTCAAATATGCGTTTACGAGCTGCTTTCACGAGGACGGAATCATCGTCTTCTACTACATGGTTAGATTTGTAAGCCCAGCGCAATAATAATGCAGAGTTTACAACTACAAGGAGACTCCCACCGTTGTGAACAAGGGCACCCCACACTGGGGATAAAGTCCCAACCATTGCCAAAATGATAGCTACAAAGTTTAAGATCAAGGAGAAAGAAAGATTAATTTTAATAGTAGTCATCATGCGTTTAGATAATGCCACTAAGTGAGGAATTTCCTTTACATTATCGTTTACAAGAACGATATCTGCTGCCTCTACCGCGATATCGCTACCAACACCGCCCATGGCGATACCCACATCGGATTTTTTAAGGGCTGGTGCATCGTTTACACCATCCACAGCAACATATACAATGGATGCACCACGGTTTAAATGAGCATGAACAGCTTCTTTTACAGAGTCAGCAATAGAAATATTAGACAAGGTCATCATTGCTTCATTACCAACCAAAACGGCTTTATCTTGTACAGTCGCCTCTAAGCCTTTGCCAGGAACCATACGGAAGGAATCTATGGAATCGAAGCTTTCACCATGACGAGAGGTAAAGCCATTCACGATAGCTTTGCCCAATGGATGCTCAGATTTAGTCTCTACCGAAGCAACCAATCGATACAACTCATCAGTAGGCATGGAACCCACAGTCTCAACGGCGGTCACCTCAGGTGTACCATAGGTCAAGGTACCTGTTTTATCAAAGGTCATCGTATCAACCTTCGCCAAGCGTTCCATAATATTACCGCGACGCACGAGGAAACCGTGTTGGCTCGCATTAGAAATAGCTGCCATAATCGCTGCCGGCGTTGCCAATACGAGAGCACAAGGACAGAACACAACGAGGATGGTTACGGCACGAATGATTTCTCCAGTTACCACATAGGTGCCAATCGCGGCCAATAACGCAATCACTACAATCCATGTGGCCCAACGGTCAGCCAAGCTAACGATTTTCGCATTACCCGGGTCCGTAGATTTAACGAGCTTAATCATGCGTTGAATAGAACTGTCTTCGCCCTCTTTGGTCGCAGTCATATCGAAGGCGCCGAATTGGTTCACCGTACCAGAGAAGACCTCGTCACCCACCGTTTTATCTACAGGCATGGACTCACCAGTCATAACGGATTGATCAATTGCTGTATCACCAGACAAAATCATGCCATCCACAGGAATAACCTCACCAGGTAACACGCGGATTACGTCGCCTACCATTACGATATCTGCAGGCAAAATCTCTTCCTTGCCGTTGCGGACGATGCGCGCCGTTGTAGGCGTCAATTTAACGAGACGTTCGATGCCCGCTTGCGCTTTAGATACGGTGAACTCTTCGAGCATGGCCCCCAGTTGCATGATGAAAGCAATCTCTGCGGCCGCAAACACTTCACCGATAGCAACAGCTGCAATAAGCGCCAAGGACACGAGCAAATCTGCTTTTACATCGAACTCTTCATACATGGCAACCGTTGCGCCCCACACGATAGGAAGACCACACAATAGAATTGTGAACCAAGCCCAATCAAAGGGCAATCCTAAACGAATGCCTAATAAACTAAATACTACACCGATACCACCGGCTACTAATGTAATCTTTTCACGATTCAAATCGAACCATTCTGCTATTTTGCTCCACCGTTCCATACGTACCTCCTGTGAAAGCTTATATATAATGATATGTACACATTGATTATGGATTATATACATGTGTCCATGTATATAACACCTTAAGGGCAAACATATTATTTATCGTTCTGTTCACCACTTTTATTGTTAATATACCAATAGGGGTATGCCTTATGATTATCTTATACCCCTATGGGTATATTGCGTCAATAACAAAATATGTGCAATTATTCATATACACTCAAAAGTACAGGAAAAATAAGGTTCCCGTTGGGCTTACTTCTTATACGAATGGGCTGGTATTCCAGGCATACTCGTAAGTGGCTACTTGAGTGACCGCGTATTCCGTGGCCGTCGTGCTCCAGCTACGATTTGCTTTATGTTATTCGTTATCTTGGCGATTCTCGTGTACTGGTTTAACCCTGCAGGCAATATTCTCATCGATAACTTAGCACTCATCGCTATCGGCTTCCTCATCTACGGTCCTGTTATGATGATTGGCCTTCAAGCAGCAGATATGGTGCCACGCGTAGCAACAGGTGGTGCTACTGGCCTTACAGGCCTTCTTGGTTACCTCATCGGTTCTGCCGGTACTGGTGCTTTCATGGGTCTCATGGTTGACCTCTACGGTTGGGATGGTGGTTTCATTGCCCTCTTTGGTGCATGTATCCTATCCATCGTATTCCTACTCCTCACCCTTGGAGACAAAGGACAACAATAGAATATGTACTGTATAATACGTAATGTATAAATACGTACTGTACAACTCACTGTTGTATATACAAAACTCCCCTAGTAATACTTATGATTACTAGGGGAGTTTAATTATTTATGCGATGCACAAGGAGCCGTTTAATACTTTCAAATTATACACGAGACCAAGTCGCGCCAAGCCATGCAATGCAGCGGCCGTTACAGGATTGATAGATCCTAACACGCCAGCACCGATGATGGCAACGTGGAATAAAATAGACACGATGAGTAAGCCCAAATGACATTGTTTCGCCTCTTTTGAAAGTCCCGCTGTTGGAGAGTTTTCATCTACGAGAGAACCCATCATGAGTGCCACAAGAACGAGTTCCAAAGAGCATGGGCAAAGGATAACTAGCAATGTAATGGTATGCATAAAGTTCTGCGTCAATGCATAGGAACCCATGGAAAGCAACATAACAGCCACAACAATAACAGATGAATAATTGTTGATGCCCTGACGCAAGGCTACAAGCTGTGTAGGCATGGTCGGCAACATATCATCATCCAATGTATAATGTACGTCGCCCGTAATAAGCTGCTCTAAGAAAAAACCACCATGTACGATGAGTCCTACATAAGCCGCCGTATGATAATCTCCAATCGCAATAAGCGCCACCATGGCTATCACGATGAGAAAATTAGCATGAATCTCTAAATGATTCAAAATACTTTGCACGCTGTTAATGAGCAATGGCAAGCCACAAATGATGACCGTTACCCACGCCAAATCAATAGCTGGGTTCATAGGCTCCGTAAGCGCATCTAATATAATAAATAACAAGCCGAGTGCCAAAATAGCCCCCTGTGTACGCAGAGAAACCTGCGCTGATAAAGACTGTAAAAACTTCATATAGACCTCTCTATAAATGAGATACCGGCCTTACTTAATCCGGAAATAAAATACAAAACAATTTATTAAATAGTAAGGTACACCCATGCAATATGACACTAATCTTGTGTTAATATCGTACTAATATTAACCTAACAGTAATCAACTACCGATCTGAAGTACCTTTTGTTTCTATTCTAAATTTTTATATTACCCATAGGGGTATATCTATTGTGTAAATATTATACAAAATATATAAGTTATATACAAATCAAAATTTTTGATAAATGAAAAATATCTTAACCGTAAAAGAGATCCTAGTCGTGAGCTCTAATTTCTTTATTAAAAACAAGAAAGAACAGGTCCCTAAAAACGACTT
>CAMUQE010000096.1 GCA_947096075.1 Veillonella parvula
TACGTCAATATCCTACCAAATATAGAGGGTTATTTCATTTTTACAAGGGAATTAACCTCTTTTACCTATACATAGCATTCATAAATAGATTATAATAAAGTGATGATGAATAAACATAAACTTTGATTCCAAAGGGGGTGAATATATGTCTGAATCAATAAGCCCTACGGTAGAATTTACTTCGGTAGCGAAAGAATTTCGCCATGAATATGTTGTTGAAAAATCACGGTTTATAACAACTGTATATCCTTGCAAGACTGAAGAGGAAGCTCAAACCTTTATAAGCCGCATCAATAAAGAATTCTGGGATGCACGTCATAACTGCACAGCCTATGCATTAGGGCCACAGCAAGAACAACAACGATCTTCCGATAATGGAGAACCATCAGGTACAGCAGGTAAACCAATGCTAGAAGTACTCAAAAAAACTGGCATTACCAATGTAGCCGTCGTCGTAACACGTTATTTTGGAGGTATTAAATTGGGCACTGGTGGCTTGATTCGGGCCTATTCACACTCCGTTGCGGAAACCTTACGTCTTGCCCCTAAAGAACTACATACAACACGAACCCGACTACAAGCAAAGATTGACTATTCGCTGTATGGAGCAGTAGAAAGATATTTACAGGACGAAAAATTACATTATGAAGCAAGCTTTGGTGAATATGTAGACATTACAATTCTAATACCACCTACTGATGTAGAGCACATACAAAAAGAGCTCCAAGACATAAGTCATGGAGCTGCTACTTGTACTGTATTAGATTCTATTGAGGTGGTACTACCACTAGATAAATAATCTAGTTAGTAGATTCCAAACTTTTAATTGTCGTTATTAACTAAACCGGCTATGCCTTGACCGAGTTCACGACGTTTTTCCTTAGTCATAGGATAAGGCCATACTCGTTCTAATTGTTTTTTCCGGCTAATTTTATTACGAGCCGTCATTAATCTACGTGCTTCCCAATTACGAATTGCTTGACCTAAGGTTCTTTTTACCACGCCCATAGTAGTACCTACTTTCTTAACTCTTGTTGTATATCAAAATTTGTGATAAGTATAGAAAGGTAATTGAAAACTCAATTTACTTTCTATTACTTTGTTGAATTTAGTATATATAGCATTTTATTAAATGTGAAATGACCGTTACTTAGTTCGTTATAATTTTTATTTATCATATTATGTGTATAATAGGGAGATTCTATGGATACATCTTACTACCACAATTTTATTACCCTTGTTCAAACGGGCAATATGACACAGGCCGCAGAGATTCTTCATATTACACAACCAGCGTTAAGTAAGCAGTTGAAATATTTAGAGGCTGAATTTGGGGCTCAATTAATCAACATTAAACGCGGCCAACGAGGATCAAACTTGCAATTAACAGATGCTGGTAAGATCTTCTATGAAAAAGCACAACAACTCTGCTCTATTGAAGAATCTACATATAACGCTGTACAACAATTGAACTCACGTATTGAAGGTACTTTACGTATTGCAACCTCTGCGTCTCGTTCAACACCAATCGTACAGCAGTATTTACCAGCTTTTTCCATGAAATATCCTTCTGTCCACTTCGAAATCTACGAAGGCCTTATGACAAATGTAGTAAATCAACTCATCAATGGCAGCGCCGAATTAGGTATCGCCAATATTCAAATGGTGGACACCGATAAATTTGATATTCTACTCACCCAGGAAGAACATTTATATGCCATTTTCCGTCGTGATGTATTCTGGACAGATCGTGAGCATGATACCATTACTTGGGAAGACATCAAAAAATGTCCCCTATCCCTTTCTGGTGGCTCTGTTCGAATGATTATGCAATCTAGCTTAACAGATATGGAGCAACTTAATGCGGTAGCTATAACTACAACAAAAAGCTCAGCTATTGAGTGGGCCTCTTCTGGGCGCACGGTTTCCTTAGTACCAATGGACGCTAAAGAACTAGTAAACCATCGTAAAATGGCTCGCATTAAATTACCAGAATTCTCAGGAGATTTCAAAAAAGCCTTTATCACACTTAAAGGACATGCACTTTCCCCGGTAGCGCAGCAATTTATCGACTTTTACAAAGCCTATGTATAATTATAATTGTACATACTATTACCATAATATGACATTAACAGTTCATACGATTAGTGCCTATTTGATTATAGACGCCAATACAATACATAAGAAAAGACCTAGTACCAAATGTACTAGGTCTTTTTGTATCATATCTTACATTACGGCAATGCTTATGGTTGCTTAAGTTCACCGCAGACATGATTTTATTAAGCTTGATGAACAGCACCTACGATATCAGTGATGCTATTAAGATTATATTGTTCTACATATTCGCTCATTTCACGGGCAATACGTGAAATCGCTGTTGGATCTACCATCGTAGCCGTACCAACTTGAACGGCTTGCGCCCCTGCCATCATAAATTCGATAGCATCTGTGCCAGTCATGATACCACCAAGACCAATAATAGGAATAGTCACCCCTTTATAAACTTGGTGAACCATACGAAGAGCCACAGGTTTTACAGCTGGACCAGATAATCCACCGTAAGTATTCCCCAATAACGGTTTACGACGGTGAATATCTATAGCCATCCCCAACAAAGTATTAATGAGACTTACCCCATTGCCACCGCCTGATTCCACGGCTTTTGCAATTTCTACAATGTCTGTTACATTTGGTGAAAGTTTGACGATAATAGGCTTATCACTTACCTTGCGAACGGCTTTAGTAACCTCTTCAACAACCTTTGGATCCACACCAAATGCCATACCTTCGCATTCTACATTTGGACAAGATACGTTGACTTCTAAGCCTGCAATACCATCTACAGATAATGTCTCTGCCATCCATGCAAATTCATCTATCGTACCAGCAGACATATTCGCCAACAATGGTACCTTATATTTCTTGAGGCCCGGTAAGATTTCCCGTACAAAATGCTCTGCCCCAGGGTTCTCGAGGCCGATACAATTCAATACGCCAGATGGAGTTTCTGCAATACGTGTTCCAGGATTACCATGACGGCCTTTTGGTGTTAAGCCTTTTACAGAAATAGCACCCACTTCGTTACTTAAATCTAAGTAGCCTGCATATTCAGGACCATTACCAAAGGTGCCAGATGCAGCGATAATAGGATTCTTCATCTTAATACCACAATAGTTGATTGCTAACTTTGGATTTGGCGTAACGGTGTTATTTAAATCGCGTTCACTCATTAAAAGAACACCTCCTCAGCTGGGAATACAGGACCATCCTTACAAACCTTATAGCGTTTACCTTCTGCACCATCACAAGCACAGCCTAAACAACCCCCAGTACCACATCCCATGCGCTCTTCTAAAGATACTTGGCATGGCACGTTGAGTTCTTTAGCTACTTGGGCTACACCTTTCATCATCGGCGTAGGACCACAAGTCATAACAGATGTAAAGGAGTTAGCACTAATCAACTCAGGCATGATGGACGTAGGGAAACCTTTCGTACCTACACTTCCATCATCGGTAGTGATATGTACTTGAACAGGTGTTTCTTTAAACAAGTCTGCCCAGAAGGTTTCACTTTCATTTCTAAAGCCTAAAATAACTTGTGCTGCTTCCCCTTCTTTCAAATGAGAGGCAATGCATAACATTGGTGCAATTCCCACACCACCGCCAACGAGAAGCATATTCTTAGATGTTACAAATGGTTCTCCCAAAGGACCTAAGCAATCTAGAGTATCGCCAGGAACGAGACGAGTCATGATTTCAGTCCCTTTACCTACGATACGATACAAAAGGGTAATAATCCCCTTCTGTGCATCAAAGCCTGCATAGCTAATAGGACGGCGCAACAATGGTGCCGTAGAGTCCGCTACGCGAACATTACAAAACTGTCCTATTTTTGCTTCTGCTGCTTGTTTTGGTGCGTGAACATCCATAATCCACACATCAGAGCCTATTTGCTCATTGCGAACGACTTCGCCCTGTTCTACATAGCCACTCATGGTTATTACTCCAATTCAAAATCTTGTAACGCTTCTACAGTGTAATTTGCATTATTTTTACGATTTGCTACAACGCGCAATACTTCGCGTGCTGTATCAAGACTTGTTAAGCAAGGTGTCCCCATTTCTACTGCAAGACGACGTAATTGGAAACCTTCACGCTCTGGGCGTTTACCTGCCGTTAATGTATTAAGTACTAGATCCACCTTATCTTGACGGATATGGTCAGCACAGTTGTCATCACCTTCGGAGATCTTGTTAACTATTTTGCAGTCAACCCCATGTTCCTTGAAGTATTTACCTGTACCACCTGTCGCTTCGATGTGATACCCCAATTCGATGAAGCCCTTTGCCAATTGGCTCGCTTCTTCTTTATCGCGGTCTGCTACAGTCATGAGGATTGTACCATCCTCAGGAATACGCATATTCGCACCATTAATAGCTTTAAATAATGCTTCAGAATACGTGCGACCAATACCCATAACTTCACCAGTAGACTTCATTTCAGGTCCAAGAGCAATTTCTACAAGGCCCATTTTAGAGAAGGAGAATACAGGTGCTTTTACCGCTACATATGGTTTATTAGGCACAAGACCTAATGGCAAGCCTAAATCTTTTAAGCTTTCACCAAGAGCAATACGAGTTGCACATTCAACCATATTGATGCCTGTAACCTTGGAAATGAACGGTACAGTACGACTAGAGCGAGGGTTTACTTCGATAACATTAAGCTCACCGTCAGCCACGATATACTGGATATTTAGAACACCTTTAACATTGAGACCTACCGCAATACGACGTGTGTAATCTACGATTTGATCAATCAAGGCTTGATCCAAATGTTGAGCCGGATATACAGCCATGGAGTCCCCAGAGTGAACACCTGCACGCTCAATTTGTTCCATAATACCAGGAATACATACATCAGTACCATCGGATATAGCATCAACCTCAACCTCCATACCAACCATGTAACGGTCGATAAGAACCGGGTGTTCTTTAGATGCCACTACGGCCTCTTTCATGTATACATCAAGCTCTTTATCATTGTATACGATTTCCATAGCTCGTCCGCCCAATACATAAGAAGGACGAACAATCAATGGGTATTTCAAATTCTTAGCCGCTGCTTGTGCTTCTTCATCAGATGTTACAAGAGCACCTACTGGGCGAGGAATACCAAGTTTCGCCAACAATTCATCAAAGCGTTCACGGTCTTCCGCCATATCGATGCTATCTACGGATGTACCGAGGATTTTGACGCCACGTTCTGCCAATGGGCCTGCCAAATTGATAGCCGTTTGACCACCAAATTGAGCAATGACGCCCGCTGGCTGTTCTTTATTGATGATTTCCATAACATCGTCCACAGTCAATGGCTCAAAGTATAAAGAGTCAGAAATATCAAAGTCTGTAGACACTGTTTCTGGGTTGTTATTAATCATAATAGATTGGTAACCCGCTTTACGAAGGGCCCAAGAGGAATGTACGGAACAATAATCGAACTCTACGCCTTGACCGATACGAATCGGGCCAGAACCAAGTACTACTACGGATTTATCGCCTAATGGACGAACCTCATCCTCTTGTGCATACGCACTGTAATAATAAGGTGTTTTAGATTCAAATTCAGCTGCGCAAGTATCTACGTATTTATATGTTGGAAGAATATTCCATTCTTTACGTTTTGCACGAACATCTTCTACAGTTGTATTAGCATAACGAGCGATAACAGAATCAGTGAAGGAATAACGTTTTGCTTTGCGCAATACATCCTCTGTTAAACCTTGCTCAGCCAATGCTTTTTCCACAGTAACAATGTTTTTGATTTTTTCAATAAAGAATGTATCAATTTTTGTAATATAGTGGATTTTTTCTACACTGATTCCCTTGCGAAGTGCTTCTGCTACAACATAGATACGTTCATCATCTACTAAATGTAAACGTTCGATCAATTGTTCCATAGACTCATGAGTGATTTTCTTAAGCTCAATATGGTCTAAACCAATTTCCAAGGAACGAATTGCTTTTAACAAAGAACCTTCTAAAGAACGGTCGATGGCCATAACTTCACCAGTAGCCTTCATTTGCGTGCCCAAGGTACGATCTGCTAAGTTGAATTTCTCAAAAGGCCAGCGTGGAAACTTAGTTACTACATAGTCAAGAGTCGGCTCAAAGCAGGCTTTAGTTTCACCGGTTACAGCATTTGTAATTTGATCCAATGTCATGCCTACTGCAATTTTTGCTGCTACCTTCGCAATTGGGTACCCAGTTGCTTTAGATGCCAATGCAGAGGAACGAGATACGCGAGGGTTTACTTCGATAACAATATATTCGTTGCTATTTGGATTCAAAGCGTATTGTACGTTACAACCGCCTTCGATTTTTAAATAACGGATAATCTCTACAGATGCGGTACGCAGCATTTGGTATTGAATATCGTTCAAGGTTTGGCTTGGTGCCACAACGATAGAATCCCCAGTATGCACACCAACAGGGTCAATATTTTCCATATTACATACGATGATGCAGTTATCTGCACTATCGCGCATTACTTCGTATTCAATCTCTTTCCAGCCTGCAACGGAACGTTCTGCTAGAATTTGGTGAATTGGTGAAAGTTTCAAACCACGACGTGTGATTTCATACATTTCATCTTCATTATGGGCAATACCTCCACCAGTACCGCCTAATGTGTATGCAGGACGGATGATAATAGGATACCCAATACGATTAGCAAAGGCTACTGCTTCTTCAAGATCGTTAAAGATATCGGATTCAGGAACCGGTTGGTTGATTTCCTTCATCGCTTCTTTGAAGAGTTCACGGTCTTCGGCTTGTTTAATGGCTTCAAGAGTTGTACCAAGAAGTTTTACACCATATTCTTCTAATACGCCAGCTTCAGACAATTGTACCGCCATATTAAGACCTACTTGACCACCTAATGTAGCCAACAAGCCCCAAGGGCGTTCTTTTTTTATAACTTCTGTTACGAATTCAAGACTAATCGGTTCTACATATACGCGGTCTGCAATATCTGTATCAGTCATAATAGTAGCAGGGTTGGAGTTAACTAATACTACTTTATAACCCTCTTCTCGAAGGGAACGGCATGCTTGTGTACCAGCATAATCAAACTCTGCAGCTTGACCGATAATAATTGGACCAGAACCAATTACAAGTACTTTTTTTGCTTCTGATGTCATATTATTTTCCCTTTCTCATCAAGTCTTCAAATTCGTCAAACAAGTACAGATTATCTGTAGGTCCAGGAGATGCTTCTGGATGGTATTGGACAGAGAAAATAGGCAACTCTTTATGACGCATACCTTCTACGGTACCATCATTTACACTACGATGTGTAATT
>CAMUQE010000097.1 GCA_947096075.1 Veillonella parvula
GTGAAAATATTGATTTAGTGCAACAAAATTTAGATAATCGTCATACAAAAGGCGATCTGAAAACCCTTGTATCCGCTTATGATGAACGTCGTCAATTGATCGGTCAAGTAGAAGAATTAAAAGCGCTTCGCAATTCCGTAACAGAAGAAATTAGCAAATTAAAACGCAATAAAGAAAATGCTGATGAAAAAATCGGAGAAATGAAAAAAGTAGGCGATGAGATTGCTGAGCTTGATAACCGTATTCGCGAAGTGGAAACAAAATTGCGTGATGCGGCATTGATGTTGCCGAATATGTGTGATGCATCTGTTCCTGTAGGTGCTGATGAAGATGAAAATGTGGAGCAACGTAAATGGGGCGAACCACGTCAATTTGATTTTGATATACAGGCTCATTGGGATTTAGGTGAAAGCCTTGATATCCTTGATTTTAACCGTGCAGGCAAAATGAGCGGTGCTCGTTTTACGGTGTATAAAGGCTTGGGTGCTCGTTTGGAACGCGCTCTTATCAATTTTATGATTAATCTTCATGTAGATAAACATGGCTACACTGAAATGATGACCCCTTACATGGTAACTCGTGAAACTTTGACTGGTACTGGCCAATTGCCAAAGTTTGCGGAAGATATGTACCATGTAGAGGATACGGAATATTTCTTAATTCCGACCGCTGAGGTTACATTGACTAACTATCATGGTGGTGAAATTATAAGCGAAGAAGAATTGCCTAAATACTATACTGCGTTCACCGCATGTTTCCGCGCCGAAGCAGGCTCTGCAGGTCGTGATACTCGAGGTCTTATTCGCCAACATCAATTCAACAAAGTTGAAATGGTTAAATTAGCTAAACCTGAAGATTCTTTCAAAGAATTAGAAACATTGACAGATAATGCTGAAGAGGTATTACGTTTATTAGAATTACCGTTCCGTGTTATTACTCTTTGTACCGGTGATATGGGCTTCGGTTCTGCTAAAACGTATGATGTAGAGGTGTGGATGCCAGCACAAGGCAAGTATAGAGAAATTTCCTCTTGCTCCAATATGACTGATTTCCAATCTCGTCGTGCTAATATTAAATTCCGCCGTGGCTCTAAAGGTAAACCAGAACTCGTTCATACATTAAATGGCTCTGGTCTTGCAGTAGGTCGTACGGTAGCAGCTATCTTGGAAAACTACCAACAAGCTGATGGCTCCGTAGTGATTCCAAAAGTCTTAGTACCTTACATGGGTGGCGTTGAAGTCATTACGCCTGTGAAATAAGAGGGGGCATTCTATGAAATTCTTTATTGATACAGCAGAATTTGATGAGATAAAAGAGGCTTATGCTTTCGGTTTTATTGATGGTGTTACGACAAACCCATCTCTTATCGTGAAAGCCAAACGCGATTTAAAACAAGTTATTTCTGAAATTGCAAATCTTGTAGAAGGTCCTGTTAGTGCAGAGGTAATCTCCTCTGATGCTGAAGGCATGGTAACAGAAGCACATGACCTTGTAACGCTAGGTTCCAATGTGGTTATTAAAGTGCCTATGACCCCAGAAGGCCTTAAAGCTGTTGCTACTTTGAACAAAGAAGGCATTAAAACGAATGTGACTTTAGTATTCTCTGCAAACCAAGCCTTATTAGCCGCTCGTGCAGGTGCAACCTATGTGAGTCCATTTGTTGGTCGCATTGACGATATCAGTATGGATGGCCTTACATTGATTCAAGATATTGCAGATATTTTTGCTATTCATGAAATCGAAACTGAAATTATTGCTGCAAGTGTGAGAACACCGTTACATATTACTCAATGTGCTAAAGCTGGTGCTCATATTGCAACGGTTCCATTTAAAGTGCTCATGCAAGCTATGAAACATCCGTTAACTGTTGCAGGGCTTGCAAAGTTTATGGAAGATTGGAAACAAGCTAATCAATAAGTTAAGTAGAGGCTCTAGGTAAGAGTTATATCAATACATAGAGGACTTATAAGGAGGCCCATTATGGATCGTACATTGTCTTTGGAATTTGCTCGTGTCGTTGAAGCAGCAGCTTTGCGGAGTGGTCGTTTGCTTGGCCGCGGTCAAAAGGATGCAGCCGATGGTCTTGCTGTAGATGCTATGCGTCAAGCTTTTGACTCCGTTCGTATTTCTGGTACGGTAGTTATCGGAGAAGGCGAAATCGATGAAGCGCCTATGCTTTATATCGGTGAACACGTTGGTGCTGGTGGCCCAGAAGTAGATATCGCAGTTGACCCTATCGAAGGGACAAACTTGATTGCAAAAGGACAAAATGGTGCTATTGCAGTTATGGCGATTGCTGAAAAAGGTGGCTTATTGCATGCACCAGATATGTACATGGAAAAACTTTGTGTTGGTCCTCGTGGCGCAGGTGCTATCGATATTACAAAGTCTTTGACTGAAAATATCAAAAATGTAGCAGCTAAGATGGAACGTAGTGTAGATGAAATCACTTTGGTTATGCTTGATCGTGAGCGTCATCAAGGCTTGATGAAAGAAGCACGTGAAATAGGTGCGCGTATTATGCTTATCTCTGACGGTGATGTTAATCCAGCTATGGAATGTTGTATCGAAGGTTCTGGGGTACACATGGTTGTAGGTACTGGTGGTGCACCTGAAGGTGTATTAGCGGCTGCAGCATTGAAATGTGTAGGCGGCGATATGCAAGCTCGTTTAAAACCAGAAACGGAAGAAGAAATTCGTCGTTGCCATGAAATGGGTATTACCAATGTAAACCAAGTTCTTACATTGGATGATTTAGTTTGCACTGATGATGTTATCTTTGCAGCGACTGCCATTACACGTGGTAACTTATTGAATCCAATTCAATATTTCCCAGGTGGTGCGCGTACACATACTATCGTAATGCGTTCTAAAACTGGTACGGTTCGTTTCCTTGATACCGTGCATATGGATCATAAACTTAAAACATTAAAAGCAAAATAAGAAGAAAGCCCTGAAATGTACTCAAAAATTGTACATAAGTTTTTGATGTATATTCAGGGCTTTTTTTTCTTTGTATTTTCTCTCATTCTCTTGATGAGATATATCGAAAAATAGTATAATAACATTTAGTATATGACGTTATAAATACAAGACCTTGTAGCTTATACAAGATGAACGATATAAAGTGTAGGAGGAATTCTGTTGGAAAAGTTAATCATTCAAGGTGGCAATCGATTGGAAGGACGTGTACGTGTTAGTAGTGCTAAAAATGCAGTGCTCCCTATTATTGCCGGTACTTTGCTAGCATCAACGCCTAGTAAATTGCTTGAAATTCCAAATTTAGAAGATGTAGGCACGATTTGCCAAGTTATCGAGTCTTTGGGGGTTAAAATCGCTCGTAATAATGCAGATGGTGAAATTGTTTTTGATGCTTCTACATTGACTGCTACGGAAGCTCCTTATGAACTTGTACGTAAAATGCGTGCATCCTTTCTTGTCATGGGTCCACTTTTGGCTCGTAAAGGGGAGGCTAAAATCTCAATGCCTGGCGGATGTGCTATCGGTGCACGTCCTATTGATCTTCACTTAAAAGCATTTGAAGCATTAGGTGCAAAAATTGAAATTACTGAAGATTATGTATATGCTCATGCTCCGGAAGGACTTAAAGGCACTCAAATTTATTTGGATTTTCCAAGTGTGGGGGCTACAGAGAATGTAATTATGGCTGCTTCTATGGCGGAAGGTAAAACTGTTATCGAAAATGCTGCAGAAGAACCTGAAATTGTTGATTTGGCTACTTTCTTAAATGCTATGGGGGCTAATATTCGCGGAGCTGGTACAAATGTGATTCGTATTGAAGGTGTACCTCAATTAAACGGTGCTATTCATACAGTAATTCCTGACCGTATTGAAGCTGGTACATATTTAATCGCAGCTGCTATGGCAGGTGGTGATGTATTCGTGGAAAATGCATTGCCAGAACATCTAAAACCAGTAGTGGCTAAATTAAAGGAAGCTGGTGTAACAGTAGAGGAAGAAATCGACGGTATTCGCGTTATCAGTAGTGGTAAAGGCATTAAAGCTGTGGACATTAAAACATTGCCATACCCTGGATTTCCAACAGATATGCAAGCTCAATTTATGGCTCTTACTACGATTGCGGAAGGCACTAGTACAGTAACAGAAACTGTTTTTGAAAACCGATTTATGCATGTTGCTGAACTTCGTAAAATGGGAGCGCATATCGACATTGACAATCGTCAAGCTATTGTCGAAGGTATGCCAAGCTTACATGGGGCTATAGTAAATGCTACTGATTTGCGTGCTGGAGCGGCGCTTGTATGTGCTGCATTGACTGCGGAAGGTAGAACAGAAGTCGGTCGTTTACATCATATTGACCGAGGTTATGATGATTTTGTAGGTAAATTGCAAAGGTTAGGTGCTGATATTGTTCGGGTTGACGAATAAGAGTACACAGCCAAAACAAAATAAAAAGAAAAGAAGCCGGCGCTCTAAAGGGCCGGCTTTATACAACGAGCAACAGAACTTAGGTGTTGCAAAGGTTGAAAATTCGAAAGCGAGTACTACACGCAAACCATTGAGAAGGACAAAACGTAAGTCTACTAAGCTTTCAAATGGCGTGGCAAAACAAGCTAATCATTTAGCCTCCAATATGCGTGAGACCATGATTAAAGTTACAAAAATGCGCCGTGCTGAACGACGTAGTCGTGAGACTGTAGCAATTGCTAAAACAACGCCAGCCATGACATTAAAACGTTTAGTTCGACCTGAGCAAGTCGGGGATTTAATGAGTCGTTTAAATCGATCTTTAAACTTTGATTTGGGAATTGATTTAGGGACTGCAAATATCCTCATTTTTGCGAAGGGCAAGGGGTTAGTATTAGATGAACCTGCGTATATCGCATGGGATGATAAAACCGGTGATATTCTTGCCTTAGGTGAAGCTGCACGTTCTATGGTAGGTCGGACTCCAAAAGGGATTTCCGTCATTCGTCCAGTTCAAGCCGGCGTTATTGCAGATTATGATATGACAGAATTCATGTTAAAGTACTTTATTCGCTCCGTTGTACCTGCTTCTAGATTGATGAAGACGCGTATTATCGTATGTGTGCCATCAGGCATTACACCTGTAGAGAAACGCGCCATTTTAGAGGCCTTACTCAGAACCGGTGCCAAAAAGACTGTTCTTATTGAAGAGCCATTAGCTGCTGCTATGGGGACTGGTCTCAATGATGCTAAGCACGTAGGGGCGATGGTTGTCGATGTAGGCGGTGGCACTACGGATATTGCCGTTCTTTGTGATACGGGGGTGGTTGTAAGTGAATCACTTCGCATCGGTGGAGATTCTTTTAACGAATCTATTATTCGTTATATCCGTCGTAAGAAACGCTTGGTTATTGGTCCGCTAACAGCAGAGAAAATTAAAATTTCTGTAGGGACTGTGGATCGCCGTGCAAAGGAGCGCACGATCGAGGTACGGGGACGAGATGTAAGTTCTGGATTACCAAAGATGGTTGCTGTGAATTCTTTAGAGATTCAACGTGCTCTAGAATCACAAGTGATTAATATTTTGGAAGGCGTTAAGTCCATTCTAGAAAAAACTCCACCTGAACTTGTGGCTGCTATCAACGATCATGGTATTATTCTTACTGGTGGTGGTGCGCTCATCGATGGATTAGATCGTGTTATTACACGTTCTATTGGAATCGCTGCATACCTTGTAGAATCTCCAAGATATGCGGTAATTAAAGGTGTTGCAAAGGCTCTAGATGAAATGTCGCAGCTTCGTGATACATTAGACGAGTTACAATAATATAGTTACAATAATATATCATGATGATGTAAGCTTAAATTGACGAGGTTATAGTCTACAGTTATTCTATTTTATGTATGGGGTATCTTTAGACTGTAACCTCGTTTTTCGTTTATTATTTTGAATTTTTCATCTTTATGCTGTATACTATAGTAAAAGTATATTGTGTAAAATTGATGTAACAATATAAGACCAATAATATGGTTTGTAGCTATAGAGGAATTAAATATGAAACGATATCTGTATATGACTTTTGCTGTTTTAGGTCTACTAGGCAGTACCGTTCCTTATGCTGAGGCAGGTAATTTGACAGGAGTACGCGTATCTAATCATGAAGGCACAAGCCGAATTGTTTTAGATGTATCTGAAATGCCTGTATCTTGGACTCGATCTTATAATGAAGAAACACATGCCCTTACGCTTAATTTAGGGGGCACTACAAATGGTTTAACTGGACCTATATCGCAAAATGACAAAAAAACCGGAGTGCTTAAAGGCATTGGTTTACAACCGGTTAATGGGGGCTTACAAGTAACCCTAACCGCAAATAAAGATGTACAACATCATGAATTTGCATTAGCTAAGCCATCGCGTATAGTGGTAGATTTATTTTCTGGTTATGCGCAACAGACCACAAAAGATGTAAATAAATCTGTAAGATATAGCAAAATCAATAACACTGTAGCGGAAGGGAAAATTCAAGCCTTTGCATTGACCGTAGATAATGACTCTCCTATGGCGGTGGCGCATGTTCCAGAAGGTAAAACATTATCTTCTGTCTCTCAAGCTCATACGGTTTTGATTGGGGCGAAGGTAAAAGGTGGCAGTTTTGAACGACCTTACTCAGTGGCGAGTGATGGAGCTATTGATTTAGAACGCATTTCTAATCGTGGCACTTTGCGATATACACCAAATCGAGGATATTTTATAGAAGAGAAAAAACCTTTGCTTCAAGCTAAAACACAAAAGGAAAGTTTTGTGATTACCTCTATTGATACGGCTCGTAAAGAGAATGCTATGACCTTATATACATCAGCATATGGTTTATCTACAAAGACCAATGACTATGGTTATGAAGTGACTGTAGCTAATGGCAAGGTTATTAGTAAACAAAAGGGAAATTCTAAAATTGGAGAAAACCAATACGTATTGTCTGGTCATGGCGAATCTGGAAATGCTTTACGTAAGTTAAAAGTTGGAACACCTATTACGATTCAAAATAGAGAAGAGCTTGCTCAAGTTAGCACTACAGGTGGATCTAGTTTGGAAGTGGGCACTATGGTGATAAAAGGCGGTCACTATGTAGGCGCTGATGCATCTAATAACAAAGCTCGTAGCTTTATTGGTGCCACGAAGGAACATGATTTAGTTGTGCTAACAGTTGATAAATCGGAACTTCAATCTGTAGGTGTGACTCAGAAAGAAGGGGCTCAGTTATTGTCTAAATTAGGTGTTATTGATGGCGCTGAATTATCAAATCAAGGTAGCATTGATATAGTTATCAATGATGATTATGTACACAAATCCTCTGCACCTATGAGTTATGAGGATATTGTAATCATAAAATAGATTCG
>CAMUQE010000098.1 GCA_947096075.1 Veillonella parvula
TACTATACAATATAAATTTGGGAGATATTATATTGGAAATACTAGTTATTATGCTTTGAGAGGGCGATTAGCATTATAGAGTGTATATACGGGGGGAAAATAATGAATGATATGCTATTAGAATATATCGATCGAATGATTGATCAAGAGACAGAACATCGTGTTTTTTCTGTGGATTTTAACAACAAACAGTACTTTGTAAAACAGGATATAAGTAACCATCGCTCTAGTTGGATTAAGCCTGCGCCTAGAGCTTCTTTTGATTATGAGTTTTATAAAATCTCTTTCATAAACACACAATTACCTGTAGCACCTGTTATTGTAGGCTTTAGAGAACATTATTTTGTTACAGAAGCTTGTGGTAAAACATTGACGTATTATAGCCAACTACCAGTGCAACATCCTGATGACGATAGTTTGCCAGATATGTTAAATCATATCTTCTATATATTTGGTAAAACTTTAGGTCAGCTACATGATTATGGGTTGAGCCATGGCCGTCCTGCTATGCGCGACATTACTTATGAGCCAGAAGAAGATAAGATTACTCTGCTAGATTGGGAGAATAGCCGTCGTTGGCCTGAGTTAACCCCGCAAGGCTGGGATTTACTCATCTTTGTTCACAGTTTTTTCCGAGAGGATAATTTACCTATATGTTATCTATATGCTATGATGAATGGCTATAGCTCAGCTTGTACAGCCCGTGAGACCGTTCTACATATAAAAGACATTCTGGGTAAACATGAATATCTTTTTAAATTCTGTCGTATGTTAAATCCTCTACATTTTGTGGACACTGAAGCCGCTGTTAAAGCATATGACTTTATGTTGGCTTTGAAAACCGAATAATATGTATATGGATAGTACTCGTAGTAAGAGTACTTTATAGACCTTTACCGGTGTTATCTAGATTGATAAACTTCTAGATAACATTAGGTAGAGGTCTTTTTCTATTTCAATTCATAGTATTACAGTCAGAGTTCAGCTACTTTCACCATAAGTACCTTAAATAACGGCAAGAGGGTTGTCGAATGAGGGCCTCAGGAATATAAGAGGGTGAAAGGAGGTGATACGATGGCTAACATTAAACGTACTAAATTGGTGTTGCGTTTTAACATCGGTACCGAAGATGCGCCGAAGTACAAAGACGTAACCTATACTCGTGTTGCGGAAGAAGCGTCTGACGATCATGTGAAAACCGTTGGTAATGCGCTGGCAGCCTTGTATGACCACAGCTTGTCCGACGTGGTCCGCGTCAATGAAGTATCCTTAGGACATTAAGTGTAGGTTTTCTACCATTTTGTTTTAGGTGATCCAAACACATTTTTAATTGCTGGTTTCGTACATTCTTATATAGTCGTAAAAAGGTGTAGAAATAGCAAGTCCACACATTCCCATCCTTATTGATATGAATCGAAGATAGGCATATTTGTAATTTAACTTGTTTATATAGTCTATTTAGATTCGATGAACTTGTTTATGAAACGTGAAAGGAGGCGCCCACATGGCGGAAAAACGCGTTGTATATCTTACATTTTCTACGGTCGGTGGTAAAAGCACATCAGTCACAATTAGTGCTCCTCGTGCTGGAATTACTTTACAAGATGCTAAAACAGCGGCTAATGCGTTAGTGGCTAATAAAGTCATTCTTGGTGCTGGTGATGCAGAATTAGCAGCATTTACTACGGCTCGCGAAGTAAAGACACAAACTACAGAATTGCAATAATCGCATACTGCAAATTGTTAAAAGGGCTCTCGCCGGTAGTGAGGGCTCTTTTATTATGGTAAAATATATGGTGTACCAAATGGTTGGGTGAAATTTTCACGAAAACGATGTACTGGAATTAGTACATTATAGAACCCGGATGGGGATTATTTAATGAGGTAAAACAGTGGAATATATCATTTCGTTTATGGAAACTTATGGCTATACGGCCATGTTTATTGCAATGGTTCTGGAAAATGCTAACGTGCCTATTCCGAGTGAAATCGTACTTGGTTTTGCGGGGTATTTGATCGCTCAAGGCGTGTTTGATACGCATACGACGATGGTCGTAGGTATCTTGGCAGGTATCGTTGGCTCCGTATTATCCTACTGGATGGGTGAGTACGGTGGTCGTCCTTTATTATTGAAATATGGTAAATACATATTCTTTAATGAACATAAATTTGAACTTGCTGAAAAAATGTTTAATAAATATGGCGGTGCAGCTGTATTCTTTGGCCGACTTTTACCAGGTGTTCGTACCTTTATCTCCTTCCCTGCAGGCATGGCGCGCTATCCAATGTGGCACTTCCTCATCTGGACTGTACTCGGTACGATTCCTTGGACGATTTTGCTCGTTTACTTAGGCAAGGTACTTGGTGAAAATTGGCAAGACCTTATCGAGTACAATCATGAGTTCTTGATTGGTATGATCGTTGTATTTGTCATTATAGTTGCAGTACTGGGCTTTAGATACTATCGTAATCGTCGATAAGGAGACCCCTTATGAAACTTTCTCGATTAACACCAGTCGTATTTATTGTGTGGCTAGTGTTTTATATGTTTGGCAATAATATGTTGCCTATTACAGATCCCGTTGAATCTAATTATGCGTTAACGGCAAAGGAAATGGTTCTTTCTGGTGATTGGCTATCTCCGCAGATTTATGGTACTTATTGGTACGATAAACCAATCATGATTTATTGGCTCATTGCTCTTGGCTTTAAAGTCTTTGGGATTGCTGATTGGGTGGTGCGCCTACCGAGTGCTATTTTCAGTGCTTTGTCGGTGGCGACCATGTATCAATCTACACGTACCATGAGCGGTAAGTGGGCACTCGGTCTTATTGGGGCATCCGTTCTAGGCACATCTCTCATGTTCTGGACCGTAGCTCATGGCGTTATTACAGATATGGTGCTCCTTTATACGACATTGATGATCATGATTTACTCCTACAAGGGTCTGGTGGAACAGAAACCATATGCCATGATTGTAGCTTATGTATTCGCTGCTTTAGGTGTACTCACTAAAGGTCCTGTAGCTATTGTGTTGCCTGGTATGATTTTACTTGTCTTTGCAGGTATTAATCGTTCTTGGTCTATGGTGAAAGCTATCTTTGATTGGCGTGGCATTTTAGCTTTTTGTGTAGTTTGTTTGCCGTGGTATGTGTACATGTACAGTGTTCATGGTCAAGATTTTATCAATGGCTTCTTAGGGCTTCACAATGTGACTCGCGCTACTCAATCGGAACATCCGGAAGATAACGTATGGTGGTATTACCTCGCTATCTTCCTTGGCGCCTCCATGCCGTGGACAGGTGCTGTTATTTACGGCATAATCGATGGTTTTAAACAACGTCATACAGGGTTTATCTATAATATGACCTGGGGTGTTGGAATTGTGCTATTTTACACCTTGATGGCAACAAAATACCCTCTATATACCTTTGTTAGCCTGGTCCCATTTAGCGCTATCGGTGCTTTGGGCGTTATGAAGCTTATTCGCAAAGGTAAATCTAGAGCCTTAAAATGGATTATAATGGGGCCGACGTTGCTTCTGTGGATTGCTTATGTAGCAGGATCTTTCTTCGCACCATGGGGCTTCTATTTCTTGCTCTATGTAGTGGTTGCCACTGCAGCATTGCTTATGCTTTATGCGTGGTATACGAGAAGAGGATATCGTCTAGTAACAATCATTGTTCTTGGTACGATGGTTATATCTTCTATAGTTGTTATAGAAGGCTTAGAGCCATTCGTTAAGCAACGTAGTAATATTGACGTTGTTCCGGTGGTAGACTCCTATGAAGGAGATGTTTATTACTATAATGGATATAGTACGGCGGTTGTGTACTATACAGGTCATAAGGTTATCAAAATTAATGGTGATGAAAGTCGCTGGGATGATCGAGATAAATTAAAAAAACGTAGTGCTGAATGGCAGAAGAAATACCTCATGGAACAAGTAAGTGAAGCAGAATTTAACAAGACTATCGAATCTGGTAAGCCGATTATGTTAATTGTTCCAAAAGGTGAAATTAAGCACTTCCGTCAATCCTCTATTTATCCACATGTATCTGAGTTTAGTGAAGCCGGTACATCTGAAGTTTACGTATTAAATAAAAAGACTTTATTCAAATAATTGTGAAAAGTTAATAAATATTAAAACAGGTAGCATCCGTTGGATGCTACCTGTTTTTGTGAATTGGCGCCTTACCGCTTTTTTGTTAATTAGAATCTTGCGGCTTTATGTTATCTGAACGGTTTACTGGTGTTAATCCTTTATATACTATTGGTTTGGCATTCTTGTTTACATTCTTATTCAATTAAATATCATCCTATCTATATTGATGCTTTTCGTAGCTAAGTAATAATACCTACAATATTGATGTGATTTATTGACATAATTAATGCATATTGTTATAGTAGGTTATATTAAGTTTAGAAGACGAGGTGTTCTAAAGCCTGATTTCATCTAAGGTTTAGAAAAATGCGAAAAGTGACATGAGTCATAAACGCCCCTTGTTGTGAGGTAGAAAGAGGGGACATTATGAAGAAAACTTGGTATCTAATCATGGCTATCGTGCTGTTGATAGTAAGTGGGTTGGCGTATGGATATTATGAACACAGTAATCCGAAGACCGACCGAGAATTAAAAACTGTACGTGTTGCGTATTTACCGATTACTCATGCGCTGCCCGTATTTGCTACGAAGGAATTGGAGACGGCAGATGGTCCTGTCCATGTAGAGCTTGTTAAATACGGTTCCTGGCCGGAACTCATGGATGCGCTCAACACCGGTAAAGTAGATGCTGCAGCCGTTCTCGTTGAACTGGGCGTAAAGGCTTGTGAACAGGGAATTGATGTGCGTGCAGTGGCATTAGGTCATACGGAAGGCAACATTATCGTTGTAAATAATGACATTAACTCTGTACAGGATTTAAGAGGTAAATCCTTTGCCATCCCTCATAAACAATCGACTCAAAAAATCCTTGTAGACCTCATGCTTGAACGAGCAGGTCTTAGCGAGAAGGATGTACAGATAGTGGAGATGAGTCCTCCTGAAATGCCGTCCGCATTGTCGGTCGGTCAAATCGCAGGATATAGCGTGGCTGAGCCTTTCGGTTCTCTTGCCATAGAAATGGGTACGGGAAAGGTCTTTGAAGACCCTGATCACTTATGGCATGACAATATCTGCTGTGCCCTCGTGTTCAACGGTCAATTCGTCGATGAACATCACGATTTAGCGAAGGCTTTCACAAAAGCCTATCTCGATGCAGGTAAATATTTAGATGAGCATCCGGAGGCGCAAAAGGAGATTGCCTTGAAATATATGAAGTTTAAGGATCCTGTTATCGAGCGTTCCTTGCAAGTGATTGGGTTTGGAGATTTAGCCCTCACCGAGGATCGTTATAATGCGCTGGTGCATCACATGACCCATGTCGATCTGATTAAAAAGGTGCCGAGTTATTCGGAGTTTGTAGATACATCGCTGTTGCCATAGGGGGTAGACCATGAAGAAATACACATATGTGCCGGGGGCGTTCATCGCGGTCTGGCTGATTTGGGAGCTAGTTGTCAGCATCGGCGGATTTAACGAGGCCTTGCTGCCGACGCCGTACAAGGTGCTGCTCGGGTTCGGGGAACTTATCGGAGACGGCGTATTGTTCAAGGATATTGCGGATAGTTTGGTGCGCTTTTTCATTGGCTATATCATTTCCGTCGTAGCCGGTGTGTTCTTAGGCCTTATTTTAGGTTGGTATAAGGGCATTTGGAACTATATTAATCCCATCGTTCAGGTGATCCGTCCCATTTCACCGGTGGCATGGTTGCCGTTTATCGTTCTGTTCTTCGGTATCGGTCAAGCGCCTGCCATTGTTATCATCTTTATTGCGGCGTTTTTCCCGGTTCTATTGTCCACGGTGTCGGCGATTCAAAATATCGATCCCGTATACATCAAGGTGGCTCGAAATTTTGGTATCAAGCAGCCGGAATTGTTATTTAAAATCGTATTACCCGCGGTGTTTCCTGGTATTGCATCAGGACTTCACATCGCGCTCGGTACGGCGTGGATATTTCTCGTAACAGGTGAAATGGTAGGCTCCCAGACGGGTCTTGGATTCCTCATCATCGATATGCGGAACAATTTGCGAAACGATCTTTTGATGGTTGCCATATTGACCATCGGCTTTGTAGGGCTTTTACTCGACTGGGGCGTGTCCCTCATCGAAAAATGGATTTATAGACGTTGGGGTATTGAGAAATAGGAGGTGGACGTATGGGTTACATTTCGGTGCGCAATGCACACAAGGAATTTATGAAAGATGGAGAACCGCTCACCATCCTTGAGAATATTAATCTGGATATTGAACGAGGTGAATTTATTTGTCTCTTAGGTCCTTCCGGGTCAGGTAAAAGTACTCTTTTAAATGCTATGGCAGGCTTTGAGCTCGTTACATCGGGCTCTGTTACCATTGACGGCGCAGAGGTGAAAGCCCCTCAACTGCGGTATGTAACGGTCTTTCAGAATTATGGATTATTGCCGTGGCGAACGGTGGAAAGCAATATTGAACTGGGCCTTGAGAGTAAGAATGTACCGAAGGAAGAGCGACCTGCTATCATCGATAAATACGTGAAAATGGTGGGGCTCGACCATGCTCGGAACCGCTATCCGGCGGAGTTGTCCGGCGGGATGCAGCAGCGTGTATCCATTGCGCGCGCGCTGGCGGTCGATCCGGATATTATCTTCATGGATGAACCGCTAGGGGCCCTCGACGCGTTGACACGCATCAATTTGCAGGACGAAATCTCTCGCATCTGCCGTGAAGAGGGTAAAACGGTCGTATTTGTTACGCATGATATCGAAGAGGCGGTGGTCCTTGCAGACCGCGTCGTAGTGCTCGCCGCCAATCCGGGACGGGTGCAAACCATTATCCCTGTCAATATCATCGATAGGACAGACCGGACTTCGGCATCCTTCGTCAATATTCGAAACCACATATTTGAGCAATTCCAGCTCGCAAAAGAGGATAAAATCGAGTTTTATATTTAAGCGATTTTTATATACAATCTCTTCCTATTTACTTTTCTTGTCTGCTTTGCATGGATACTCTGTATCAAATATATCGAGATTCTACATTAGATCCATCAATATTTTGCATCAAATTCATTTATATTCTGCATTAAATCTTCAGAAATACATGGTAATATGAATAC
>CAMUQE010000099.1 GCA_947096075.1 Veillonella parvula
GTCATCATCAACACCTTCTGCCAAGATTAGGGTAACATGATTTTCATTAAAATGTAATAGACTTTTGTAAAAGTCATGACCTAATGATAAAGCATCACTATGATGGCCAAAACAATGGCATATAAAGCGTGTATCCCCTTTAATCAAATTATACGTTTCATGACTTACCAAACAACCTATGAGACCTTCTACCTCTGCAGAAAGCTCTTTGAAAGTACTTGCTACATCTTCTGGACTGCCTACAACAACTGTCATAGGTGCATCAGGAGCATAATGGGTATACTTCATACCAGGAGCTTTAGGCTTAGTTGTTGCATTAACGAGAGCAGTATCATACTCAACCGTAGACACAACATCTTCTAGCTGTGCTTTTGTAATTCCACCAGGTCTCAATATAATGACCTTATCATCATGAACTTCCACCACAGTAGACTCTACACCAATCGTACATGAACCCGCATCTAAAATATAGGAAATACGGTCCTTCATATCATGGTAAACATCTTGTGCGGTTGTGGGACTTGGCCGTCCAGATATATTAGCACTAGGAGCCGCTATAGGTACACCAGCACGCTCTAATAAAGCTCGACAAAGCTCATGATCAGGGCAACGTAAAGCAACACGAGGTAACCCGCCTGTAGCACGATTTGGCACTAAATCTGATTTAGGCAATGTGATTGTCAACGGACCAGGCCAGAACGTATCCATTAATAATTGTGCCGTATTTGAAACCTCTGTTACTAAAGGTTTTATACTTTCACTATTAGGAACATGTAAAATAAGTGGATTATCGGAAGGGCGACCTTTAGCGGTGTAGATTTTATCCATCGCCTCCGGATCCAACCCATTAGCACCTAATCCATATACAGTTTCTGTAGGAATGGACACTAATTCGCCATTACGCAAAGCGCGAGCAAGCATATCTAGTTCTTGATCTGATGGATTTGTAATAATTTGAGTATCCATATTATCCCTCATACACAGCTGTTATAACGCGATCATTTCCACCAAGGTCAGTAATACATCGAATATTAGAATACTGCCCTGTTTCCTCTAATAAAGACTTTACAGCCTCAGCTTGATCAAAACCTATTTCAAAAGCTATACGGCCTTGCGATTTTAAATATATACCGCATGATTTAGTCAAAATACGATAAAAATCAAGTCCATCTTCACCACCAAATAAGGCAATATGAGGCTCATTTAACACGTCCTGAGACAATAATTTAGCATCCCCTGTACAGATATATGGTGGATTCGATACGATGAGGTCAAACTTCTCAGTTTTACCTACCAAACCAGAAAACATATCGGATTCTATAAATTGAACACGATCATTTAAATTAAACCTTTCACAGTTTTCCTCAGCCACTGACAAAGCGTCGGTAGATATTTCAAGTCCTACTCCACACGCATTCGGCAAGTAGTGTAATATACTTAACAATATTGTACCAGGACCCGTACATACATCGAGTACACGCATATCGCTATCTTTTGGATATGTGCCTAGTACATACTCAATCAAAGTTTCTGTATCAGGTCGAGGAATCAATACTTTATCATTAACCTTAAAGGTCAATCCCATAAAGTCCTTTTCCCCAATAATCGCCGCTACACAGTGACCCTTAGCTCGTTCTTGAACGAGAGGTCTAAAAGCATCAAGTTCCTCTTGAATAAGCGGTTGGTCATAATGGGTATATAGATAAATACGATCCTTGCCTAAAATGTGAGAAAGCAGTACTTCCCCATCAAGTCGAGGTGTATCCATCTCCTTGCTTTGAAAGTACTGCTCTGTCCACTGGAGAATACGACCGATTGTCCAAATCTCCTTATGCATTTGTATTAGCCTCCTGCATTTTTGCCGCTTGGTCTGCAGCATTTAAGGCTTGAATAATTTCATCAAGATCGCCATTTAAAATAGCATCTAATTTATATAATGTTAAGTTAATACGATGATCTGTTACGCGACCTTGTGGATAGTTATAGGTACGAATACGTTCACTACGGTCACCTGTACCAACTTGGCTCTTACGGTCTGCTGCCATGCTAGAAATGGCCGCTTGTTCAGCTTGGTCTTGTAATTTAGCGCGCAATACACGCATAGCTTTTTCTCGGTTTTGTAATTGAGAACGTTGGTCTTGACATGCTACAACGATACCAGATGGCAAGTGTGTAATACGAACAGCAGACTCTGTTTTATTGATATGCTGACCACCTGCACCACTCGCACGATACGTGTCGATTTTTAAGTCTTTTTCATTAACTTCAATATCAACATCTTCCATTTCTGGTAATACCGCTACTGTAACGGTAGACGTATGTACACGACCTTGTGTTTCTGTAGCAGGTACACGTTGTACACGGTGTACACCAGACTCAAATTTCATTTTAGAGTATACATTTTCACCATCAACAGAGAAAATAACCTCTTTAAAACCACCTAGTTCAGGTTCATTAGCATCGATAATTTCACAACGCCAGCCTTGGCTCTCCGCATATTTTGTATACATACGAAACAAATCGCCTGCAAACAATGCCGCTTCATCACCACCGGCACCACCACGAATTTCAATGATAATATTCTTATCATCATTAGGGTCCTTAGGCAATAAAAGGATTTGTAATTTCTCTTCTAATTCCTCTTTTTGAGGTTTTAAGTCTTTCAATTCCTCTTGTGCCATTTCGCGGAATTCGTCATCCATGGATTTATCTTCAATAACTTCCATAGCTTCATTAATACCAGCTAATACTTTTTTATAAGTACGGAATGTTTCAACTGTTTCAGATAATTGAGCATGTTGACGTGTTAATTTACGCCATTCATCTTGGCGAGCAATGACTTCAGGGTCACTGATGCGCTGCTCAAGATCCATAAATTTATCTTCAATAACTTGTAATTTATCAACTAACATGTTTATTCCTCTTCATATGCGTCACTCTCAGGAGGACGAACCTCTTCTAGAGCTCGTATAGCTACTTCAATTTGATCATCTTCTGGCTCACGAGTCGTCATGTATTGCAATACAAGACCTGGTTTAATGATAGCTTTCACAAAGGAATGCTCACTACGTCCAGCAAGACGAATGACCTCGTACGCAATACCAGCTACAACTGGCATGAGAAGTACGCGACTTACGATACGTTCTAACAAATTAGGCCAGCCTAAGAAGGCAAATACAAAGATACTAACAACCATAACGATAAGTAAGAAGTTTGTACCACATCGTGCATGCAATCGACTTTGTTGACGAACATTTTCTACAGTAAGCGGCAAATCTAATTCATAGGTATGAATCGTTTTATGCTCTGCCCCATGATATTGGAAAACTCGTTGGATATCCTTCGTAAGACCAATCCCCCAAATATAAAGTAAGAAAAGTACTAAACGAATGACACCTTCAATGAGATTTAATACTATATGATTATCCTGTACACCAGGAATGAACTTTACGATAAATGTAGGCAATGCCAAAAATACAGCTATCGCAAATAGTGTAGAAATGACCATGGTAATGGCGATTTCACTATTAGACATTTCTTCCTCTTCATCGCCAGCAGCCTTAGCAGAGAAGGATAAAGCCTTCATGCCTATCACTAGAGATTCATAGAGAGCTACACAGCCACGAAGAAATGGTTTTTTCAATATTGGATATGTGTCAGCAATGGACTTTGTAGCCTCTTTTTGAACTACAATAGTTCCCGCAGGCTCACGTACGGCAGTTGCCGTATAGCCAGGGCCTCTCATCATGACACCTTTGATCACAGCTTGTCCACCGACAAACTTTTTAATACGTTCTGCGTTCACAAGAGCTCCTCTCATAAACAAATATAGGCAGAGCCCATAGCCCTGCCAATAGATGCTACATTACATGACAAATTATTTGCCGTAACGTTTGTTAAATTGTTCAATACGACCACGAGCTTGAGCTGCGCGTTGTTGACCTGTGAAGAACGGATGACATTTGGAGCAAACGTCTACGCGAAGGTCACCTTTTACAGAGCCAGTTTTGAATGTGTTGCCACAACTGCAAGTTACTGTAGCTTCTTTATAGTCTGGATGAATACCTTGTTTCATTCTATACACCTCTTTCCAGCAATCAATATTATTCTTATAGATTATAGCATGACATATGCGCAAATGCAAGTTGCCAATGCTATTCCTTGGAGGCTTGTTTTTCTTCAATAGATTCCGCTAGAATAGTCTCCAAGTCGCTTTCATTGAGGATATCTCGCAATGCAATAAGCTCCTCTAAAGAAAGGGTAATACCCTTCTTCATGCTTGTATATTCACTATCCCAAGCACGAAGATCAAACTTAGGATTGTATTTGCCCCAACTAGTACAAGTTAATTGTTTTTTCCAACCATCTTTATCTTCAGATAAAGTACCGATAACCTTGAAGATCTCAAAATTAATAACTGCCATAGGTCCTCCTTTCTTACATATTCATATGCTATGTTTTGTATCTACTATATTTAGTAGTTTATATTTTTTAGGATACGATATATTTTAAACTAAAATTATATGATTTACAATTCTTTTTTATAGTCACTATAATCTTCAATATCAATAGAAGCTGTAGCTGGCATAACTTGTGCACCTAATGAATCTACGGTCTCTTTCCAACTCGTTGTAGCCTCCGTAACAGCCTTAATATATGCCTCGTCAGCAGACTGTACAGATTCAATTAGTTGGGTCTCATCCTTTACATCTAATACGCGACGACGTACGCTACTAAGCATATAGCCAAAGGATTCATCTGTTTGAACGAGCATGGAGATTTCTTGAATCAATGTTTGACCCGTAGTGCTGCAGAAATAGGCATACCACATATATGCTAATTCAGCATCTGGGAACATCCAGTACATATCATCTACAGGCGCTTCTGTCGTAATATCTACATCAATATGATCAGTATGACGTTTAAAAGTAAGAAAATAAGCTCCACTTTCAATAAGAGCAGTGCGACCTAATTCAGATACACGGCTATCAATGCAATAAATACCATCTTGACCTAAGGCTACGTCCGTTTGACTGCCGGGCAACAAAATAGAACGCAAGGACAAGCCATAATTTAATACCGTAAATACTGGCAATTGCGCAAATACGCCATGAGGTAATGGAATATAATTAATTGTTTTCCACTCATCCCCTACACGTTCACGAAGACCAACACGCATTTTTTTTACATCGTATTTACCATATACGATTTCATAAGCCCCTAATGGAGTCCATTCCCGTATAGCTTCTACTCGTTTTTGGTTCAAGAAAAATTGCAACGCCATATTATTTAAGCCCAATTGATTTTGTGCCATTGTAGCAGGTAAGAATAATTGAGCAGTCCCTTCTGGAACCAAGTTATGTAATCCGTTAGCGACCTCTTCTACAATATCTTCAGAGGATTGGAACATACCAACTGTGCCTGTAAAGATATGGTCAAAATAGCTACGATGAGGCCATTGATTAATGATTTGAGCCATCGGATATAAACGTGTCAAAATGCTATAACACACGGAAGATGCCGTATACAGAACGACTTTTTTATCTTCATAAGATTGAAGAATCTCTTCAACCATGCCTGCATATTCTTCTACATAAGCATACAGAACCAATTCTCCCGTTTTACTATGAGCTTCGATACTTTCACGAACAGGAGTTTCCCAAATAGTGCCTACATCTAGACCGTCTAAAATGCCTGTGTCACTAATAAAATCAAACAATTCCACTCTAAAGGATGGTCCATAAAGAGCTTGGAACGTGGCTAAATCATATGGTACAGGACCAAAGGATTCTACTGTGGATTTTTCTGCTAACGCATATAAATCATCTGCCGTTACACCCCACTCACGGGAGCTAGCATTGTTAGAAATCAATTGATCTAATACATTAAAACGCATTAATTCATTTACAATATCGATACCTTCAATACCATGTGCGGCACAAAGGGTAATAAATTCTTCATTGTTTACTTTCATATTAAACCTTTCCTGCAGAAGGACATACATGATTTAAGAAACATTCATCACACAAAGGCTTGCGAGCCTTACATAATCTACGACCATGATAGATTAACCAGTGATGTGCAGCAGCCCAATCCTCTTTTGGAATGGCTTTTTGCAATTTTAATTCCATCTCTTCCGGCGTTTTCGCAATACCTAATTTTAATCGATTAGACACGCGGAATACATGAGTATCTACCGCAATTGCAGGTGTACCAAACAAAACGGACACTACTACATTTGCTGTTTTACGACCCACGCCAGGTAGTTCAACGAGTTGATCAAACTCACGAGGTACCTCTCCATGATATCGGTCAACTAAAATCTGACAAGTAGCTATTAAGTTTTTTGCCTTGGACTTATAAAGGCCGCAATCTTTAATAAGAGTCTCTAACTTAGCAACTCCAATTTCAAGCATCTTTGCAGGATGATTAAGTTCAGGAAATAATCGTTTAGTAACAATATTGACCCGTTCATCCGTACATTGTGCAGATAAAACTACAGCAACTAATAATTCGAATTCATTTGTATACTCAAGGGCAGGTTTTGCATCAAAATAATGCTCTTGTAACAGTTTCAACTGCTCTGCCTTTATCGCTTTTGTTACACGCATACAGTTCTCCTTTCTCACCTGTGAAAGTACAGACGCGTACAACTTATATCTTACCATACGTATTCATTAAGTTCTATGTTATAATAAAACATGCTATTCTAATATAGAATACAGGAGGCGCATATGAGTAATATTAACGATACATTAAAACGAATAAATGAACTAGCTGCAAAGAAAAAATCTGGTCAAGAATTAACGACAGAGGAAGTAGCAGAAAAAAAAGAACTATACGAAATCTACTTAAGCTTCATTCGTGGTCAAATTACAAGCACCTTGGACCGCGTTGAATTTATAGACCCAGAAACAGGTGAAAGAACCGCTCCTAAACGAGCACTTGAAAACTTGGCAAAAGAAGCTGATCAAGACATTAAAGAGCATAAAGATATTCACTAATGTAACAAATAAACAAAATTGATTACATTACTAATATTCTTTTATATTTATTCAATCAAATTTATATCTACATACTAAAAACCACTTGATACATGTATCAAGTGGTTTTTAGTATAATTTAC
>CAMUQE010000100.1 GCA_947096075.1 Veillonella parvula
ACTTTATTATTTTTGATACGTTATTATTTCTTGTTGCTTTTTACTTCTCAATGTATTTTATTACTAAATGTCTTTTATTGCTTGATGCCTTTAGACATATTATCTAAGCTATCTTTCGCCGAGTCTATACTCCGCTTCAGGTCTTTTATCGATTCTATCATGTCCGGCGATGTGAACCCAGACGTATCGATGCCCTTTGCTGATTCAGAAGCACTTTTACTATTCTCTTTAGCTTGTTTAATACCATCTTTAATTCGAGCCATATGCGCATCAATTTCATCAAATGACTCATCATATAGAATAAAATTGCTGCCCCCATGGGACGTAATATTAAGCGGCCCCATCGTGAGCTGTCCATCATCGATACGCAAAGCATCCGTAGTGATAGTAGTGATTTTCGTATTTACTTTCACATCGCTAAAGGATAAATGTCGCCCTTTATTGTGAAAGTTTCCCGTAATGCTTTGAATCGGAATCAGCATATAGTGCCCTTCACCAGACCAGAAGTTCCCCCATACCTCCATGTCTCGAGGTTGGCCTTCACTTTTAAAGTTCAAATTTGCCGATACAGGCACGAGAAATTCTGGTGCTTTAAGGGCCACACTACTATCTAGATCCTTTGCTACGCCAGTAATTGTATAGGCGCGAGTGTCCAAATTATATACACCTTTAGCCTCCAATTTACCGCTGTATACATTAGCGCTAACGTTTTCAAAATTCAGAATACCATCTTGATACGTCACATCTCCCACCACATTATCAAAGGTGAGCGCAGGAATTCGCAAAATAGGCATCGTTACCCGACCTTTAGCAAAAGGACGATTAAAATCACCTGTTACCTTTGTAAGCAAGGTCATGGCATCATGAATATTCTCGCCAAACCCAAGAGATGACGGATCCACCCCTTTTACATCAAACTGTAAATCCAGTTGAGGCATGCGATGCTTTAAAACATCTTTTAAGTCTATGCGACCTTTCAAAACGAAACCATCTCCTATGGCGGTGCCCCCAAATTTGCCCGTCTCCATATCGATGCGAATGGCCCTCTTACTATCAAGATCAATTCTAGCGTTTACATCCTTTATCACATAATGGCGATTTCTGTTAAAGACCTCTAACTGACTATTTCTAAGTCTAATCTTAAGATCTAAATGTTGTCCCTCCCAATTGAAATTACGTACTTTTCTACCTAGTTCCTCTTGCCGTTCTTGTGTGGTCTTTCTAGGTGCTTTCGAACGGGGTTCTATCTCGTTAATTGGTTTATTTACATCTGGAGATATGGGCGCGAAATCCAACCGATTATTATCGTCTAAATCAATGACTATAACCGCATCATCTAATTCAATGCCCTTGATAGCGGAGGACTTAAAGTTACGTGTCACCACATCCCACATATTAACGCGGACTTTCCCGCTTGGTGCATTGAGCAACTCATGCCCTTCTGGGTCCTTCCAAACTAGCCCGGTAAAAGTCAAAGTTCCCCACGGTGTAGCAGATAAACTTTCAGCAGTAACCGTACCGCGCATCATCGTTTGTCGAGCCATAACCTCTGTAAAAATGAGACCCATGCCCCGACTGGCAATCGTAGCCAATATAAAAAGAACTACCAGCGCAATACTGATAAAAGCGAAGAGGCCTATAATCCCCTTTTTATATAGTTGTATATATTTACTCCAGTAAGAGCGTATGTTATTTCCCATACATTTATTATAGCATTATATTGTACAAAACTGATATGCCGGATACAACAATCCAGATAGACAGTAACAATACCTCATGTTAGGATATATGCATAGTATAGTATGTATAAGGAGATTGTCATGAAAGTAAAAAGAATGCTTACCATGCCTATGTTTAGCACTCAAAACGACAATCAGTACTACGCGGTATGGCATAATGAAACGCCTGGTTTCATCATGGACTTTAAGGGACTGAACGGAAATCCGTCCACCCTTACCTATGTAACCCATAATAACGAGTCCATGCTTATTTCAACACTAATCTACGATCCTAATAAGATATCCGCCTCCCACGAGGAGTTATTGCGATATATCAGCCACGTAGACATTGCACCGGATAAAAATATCCATATCGGCATTACCCGTCTATTACCGGAAATAGAATTATAATTGCAAAAGCCCTGCGCACAGCCATGAATATATCTTTTACAGATACTATTCAAAGCCGTGAACAGGGCTTTTATTTTTTATAATATTATACTAAGGAGTAGTATTGCAGAATTTATAAGATAATGTATGTAAAATTAAAAGTCTCATACTTCTGCTTTCACGTTTTTACCGTATTTTACAAGGCTTTCAGCTTCAATTTCATCTTGAGTTCGATAGTCTTGTGGAATATTAGCTAAGCGAATCCAGCTGCGAATCGCTTCTACCAATACGATAAGAATCATGAGGAACATAGCCGCACTAAATGCTACTAGGATCCATTTACCAGCTGGGATATAGCTGTTAAATACGTTTTCAAAATCTGCTGTAATAGCAACGATAGCCATTAGGATACATGGAATACCTGTTACCCAGGCATAGCGTTTGCGACCGAGTCGCATAATAACGGTAGTACTTACGGCCAATGTCATAGTACCTAATAATTGGTTAGATACGCCGAATAGAGGCCAGATAATACCGATGTTACCTTGTAGAACTAGGTAACCCCATAAGATACAAATCAAAGCGGCACAACCATATACGCCAGGAGCCCAATGTTGGTCGTTGAATTTAGGATGGAAATGACCTAATAATTCTTGAAGTAAGTAACGACCTACACGAGTACCAGCATCGATCAAAGTCATGATGAACAAGGCTTCGAACATGATACAGAAGTGATACCAGTACCCCATCAAGTGATCCATGTTAGGCAATCTGGAGAAGATATGAGCCATACCTACTGCTAAGGATACGGCGCCACCAGGACGGTGCATCAAGTCTTCCCCAACCATTGCGGACAATGCTGGCAATTCATGAACTTGAAGACCTAAGGCTTTAAAGGATTCAACTGTAGAGTTAATTGCAAAGTAATCATCTGGATGCAATGCAGTCGCTGCAATCAACGCCATCATAGCGATGAAGCCTTCTGTTAACATCGCACCATAACCGATAGGTAAAATTTCTCGTTCATTAGTAAGCATTTTAGGTGTTGTACCTGTGGCAATAACTGTATGGAAACCAGATAAAGCACCACATGCGATAGTAATGAAGATGTAAGGGAATACAGAACCTTTCAATACAGGACCGCCGCCCCAGATATATGGAGTAACAGCTGGCATTTGGATTTCAGGCATTACGATGATAATACCGAGAGCCAAGGCACCAATTGTACCAATTTTAAGGTATGTAGACAAATAATCACGAGGAGCGAGCAATAACCATACAGGCAATGCAGCTGCAAAGAAGCCATATACAGCAAGCATAATTTCAATGGTTTGCAAGTCGTATGTAAACCAAGATGCATATTCGCTAGCCGCGATGTTAGGACCGTAGATAATACCTACGAAGATTAATGCTACACCAATGATAGTAGCCTCTTGGATTTTACCAGGACGCAACCATTTCAAATAAATACCGATAAAAATAGCGATTGGAATTGTAGCAAACACGGAGAAGAAACCCCATGGAGAGTTATGCAATGCGTTTGCTACTACTACGGCCATACCAGCGAGGGTGATAACCAATAGGAACAAAGTAGCGAGCATAGCACCGAAACCAGCCAGTTTACTGATTTCTTCGCGAGCAATATCTGCAATAGACTTACCATCATAGCGAACGGAAGCGAACAAGATAACCATGTCATGTACAGCACCGGCTAATACGGAACCAATGAGAATCCATAAGGCACCAGGTAAATAGCCGAACTGGGCTGCAATAACAGGACCTACAAGTGGGCCTGCACCTGCAATCGCTGCAAAGTGATGACCAAAGGTTACCCATTTGTTGGTTGGCACGTAATCGTGACCATCATTGTGAACCATAGCTGGCGTTGGGCGATATTGATCCAAGGTCAATACCTTAGCCGCTATGAAAGCCCCATAAAAGCGGTACGCTAAAATTAGAATACACGCGGAGGCAATAACTAAGTAAATACCATTCATAACCATATAAACACCTCCAGTAATCCCGCGACATGGAGTATATGAATATTACTGATAAAACCTATGTATCCATGCCACAATGGCTTCCTAAAATGTTAGTACTTACAACATTATTGTATAACTAATCAACAAGGTGTCAATTATTAATTTCTCATTTTGAAAGTTAAGTATACCTATAAAGCATAACAAAAGGCATTCTCTACCTATCAGAGAATGCCTTTACTATTTTATTTTGATAAAAGTTATCTATTGCCTTACCACAATACCTATTTCATGAAGTACTTTTCTGATATCTTTTATAGTTCTCTTATTCCTTTGTCGCTCCATAAGCTTCTGTAATATTGCCAAATGTACGCAACAAATTTAAACCTACGACACCACTTTTTTCGGGATGGAATTGCATTCCATACACTCTACCACATTCTACAATACCAGGTACATCGATACCATAATTTGCAGTAGATATTATATATTCAGGGTCTGTATCGACATAATAGGAATGAACAAAATATGTGTATTGATCGTCTACATTGCTAAAAGCACTATCATCAGGGTGATGAACCACGTTCTTATTCCATCCCATATGAGGTACACTAAGACCAAGTTCTCGAGGAATTTCTTTTACCTTACCGGGAATAAGACCTAAACCTGGAGTTGGACCATACTCCTCAGATTCATCAAACAAAAGTTGCATCCCCAAGCAAATACCCAATAAAGGAATTTCTCGTTTTACTACCTCATAGATAACATCAACTAAACCACGCTCTTCTAAAACGGCTACAGCCGATGCATATGCGCCTACACCAGGCAAGAGAACACCATCAGCATTTAGTATGATCTCAGGATCTGCCGTTAGTACTGCATCAAGACCGATGTAGGCTAAGGCTTTCTGGACATTGAAGGTATTCCCTGCATCATAATCTATAATAGCAATCATAATAAACTCCATTCTATAAAATGAAATCCGATATAATAAAACAAAGCTTAATACTATTTGTGATATATCCTATGTGAGTTAATGCATAAATTCTTTTAATATCTGGCGCATAACATCCCCATCTTGAGGCATTGGAATCGTAAGGCGTAACCATCCTTCTCGTTGACCTCGGCGCACTTGGTAACCTGATTTGAGCCAAGCATCTGCAAGACCTTCCGCATCAGGCGATGCAAAGAAAATAAAATTAGCTTCGCTTTTATAGTAGTGAATACCTAGCTCATCAAAGAGGCTTTCCCATTTTGTTCGCTCTTCTGCATTTTGAGAGACTGTTCTCGCCAAGAATTCTTGATCATCGAAAGCAGCTTCTGCAGCCACTTGAGATAAGGTATTCAGATTGTACGGCAAGCGAATGGTTTGCATATAATTGGCCAATTCTAAAGGTGTCATCATGTAGCCTACACGGTAGTTAGCAAGGCCATAGGCCTTCGAGAAGGTACGCATGATAGCCACATTAGGAAATTCATCCAATAGCGCACGTGCCGTAGGAACTGCTACGGAGGTAACAAAATCGATATACGCCTCGTCTATGATAACCAAGGTTTCCTTTGGTACAGCTACTACAAATTTGCGGATATCTTCAACAGACTCATAGGTGCCTGTTGGGTTATTAGGATTACAAATCCACACAAGGCGTGTCGTTTCATCTACAGCTTTCACGAGAGCAGAAAAATCATACTGCCCCGTTTCAAAATCAGCTGGCACCTCGCGAATCTCAGCACCTTCCACGAGGCCATTCAAGGCATATTCCGAAAAGGCTGGCACGCTTACTACGATGGAGTCACCAGCAGTAATCAATGTTTTATTGACCATGGCGATGACCTCATCTAGACCTACGCCGATGATAAGTTGCTCAGGTTGCACCTGCCAGTAATTCGCTAATTTCATGCGCAAATCGGTAGCATTGCCATCCGGATAATAGTTGGCATCATTATGTGTTACATAACTAAGGATAGCCTCCCGTACCAATGGCGATGTGCCGTATGGATTTTCATTCGCCGACAAGCGCACCAATCTCTCGATACCAAGTCGCTCTTTTACCGCTTCAGCCGGCTCCTCAGGTATATAGGGTTTCAATGTGCGAATTATCTCTTTCATAGGCTATCCTTTCTAACTATTTTCTTAATGTATATAAACGCGTTTTACCTCATTTTGTGTTTATAAACTCGTCTTAACTCATATAAACACATGGGTAATCGTAGGAACTCATAACGCGATGTACATTATAAATTTGTAATTTCTGGGCGATCTGTAGTCTTGCTAACAACCCCTTCGCGGCTCGCCAGCTCAGCTTCAATGGCTTCGTAAGGAATATTTTTCTCCGCTAATAACACGAGCAAGTGATATAACACATCTGCTGTTTCGTAAATCAGTTCTTGAGGATCATCATTTTTTGCTGCGATAAGGACTTCCGTTGCCTCTTCCCCAACTTTTTTCAAGATTTTATCGAGCCCTTTGTCGAATAAATAATTCGTATAAGACCCTTCCTTTGGTTGTGCCTTACGGTTTTTAATAATTTCGTATAATTCGTTTAGTGTTTGCTGTGCCATGCTTAACTCCGTTCTACTTCATTAAAGAAACAGCTTGTACGCCCGGTATGACAGGCAGGACCTTCAGGCTTAACTTGAATGAGCAAGGTGTCGCCATCACAATCGAGGGCCATACTCACCACATGCTGCACATTGCCGCTGGTCCCACCCTTATGCCATAGTTCTTGACGAGATCGAGACCAAAACCACGTTTCTCTTGTTTCTAGTGTTTTGTGAAAGCTTTCTTCGTTCATCCACGCCACCATGAGAACGTCCTTAGTCTCCGCATCTTGCACAACCGTCGGCAACAAACCATTTCCTTTTTCAAAATCCGGTTTCATATTCTATCCTTTATCAAAAGTAATCACCAATCTGTTATCCTATGTCAGTTTGTGTATCTATCTCTACATCTGTATCTGTATTTATGTATGCATTTTATTCTATATCTATATATGTATCT
>CAMUQE010000101.1 GCA_947096075.1 Veillonella parvula
CACCTGTAACCGCAATAAGTCCTACATTTTGAGCAAAAGCTGTATATGGGAAACTATTAAGAATTCCCCCTATTAAAGTAGAGATACCATCGGCACGAATAACAGAGGCTAATTCTTTTCGACCTATTGGCTTATCCACAATTTCACCAATAGCAATACTATCACCTGTCGTCTCTACCATGACAACGAGCATGACGATGATCATAGATAATACAGAAGCCCAGTCAAAGGTTGGCAAACCAAAATAGAATGGTTCAATGAAAGCAACCCATTGAGATCGACCAACTTCATCAAAATTAGCAACACCCATTGCAAAGGCAATTGCTGTGCCTGCGATCAAGCCTATTAATACAGAAAGATTACTTAAGAAACCTTTTGCAAACTTGTATACAAAGACAACAATTAAGAACGTAAGAAATCCAAGTCCTATGTTCGTATAACTTCCAAATTCTGGATTTCCTACACCGCCCCCCATCCAATTAATGGCAACTGGCATCAAATTAATCCCAATAAGAGTAATTATTGTTCCCGTTACAACAGGGGGAAACAGTCGAATTAGACGGCTAAAGAATGGAGCTACTATAAAAGTAAATAGACCTGCTACAATAATGGCACCGTAAATGGCAGTCATACCATGCTGTGCCCCAATCATAGTCATAGGTCCGACAGATGCAAAGGTAACACCTTGAATCATAGGGATACGCCCACCTATATTACCAAAGCCTAATGTTTGGATTAAGGTCGCAAGGCCACAGGTAAACAAGTCGGCTGTAATAAGGCGAATCAAATCCTCTACCGGTAAATTCATCGCCTGTGCCACGATAATCGGTACCGCAACAGCTCCAGCATACATGGCAAGTACATGCTGTAAACCAAAGGCAAAGAGCTGTGGTATGGGCAACATACTATCGACTGTATTTATTGGGTTCTGATCTGTCATAGTGTCTCCTACATAAAACCTCGAAATATTACCCATTTATTTTACACTATCGTTCGGATTATAACAATAGAAAAAAGAGAACCTATTAACTTATATATACTAACAGGATCTCTTTTTATTATTTCCCGAACTTTTATGATTCGATCGGTTATATTATTCGATTCATATTATAATGTTTTATTATTTATATAACCCTATGATAGCCGACTCTTTATCATCAAGATCTTTTTCAATGGCATGCATCTTAGATATTAGTTCTGCTACAAAACTTTCATCTTTAATACCAGATAAATTAATACGCACATTCAAAAAGGCCGATTTCACCGCAGCACGCGCATTAATAGCAGCAATAATACCATCTGTAATAAGATTTTGATTACCCTTACAAGAGGCTAGTTCTGCTAAATCAAATATTTGATTCGCTAATTCTCCAATCTCAAAAGGTACCATAGCCGCATCTTTGTAAGCTTGCTGAATAGCCGCTGTACGTATGGCTTTTTCCTCATTTGTGTTCTTTGGCAAACCTAATGCCTTCATAAAGATGTTAAACACATCCGCATCAGCTTGAGATAATTCGAGCATACGATTGCGAATCTCTTCTGCTTTAGCTTGAAGCGCTTCCATTTCAGTCTGAACCGCTTCATAGCCTTTTTTACCAAATGTAAGGTTTGCCACCATTTCTGCTAAAGCCGCTCCCGTCGCGGCAGTCAATGCCGCAATAGCACCACCACCTGGCGTTGGCTCTTTAGATGCAGTAGCAGCCACAAAATCTATCACTCGTTGTTCCACTAATTTCATAACAAGGCCTCATGTAAAAGCGATAACAAGATATGTCTTGTTATCGCTTTGTAATTACTATAAAAATCTACAAATATTGAACACAATAAAAAATATAACTAATCATAGCAGACACTATAAATCTCCAATTAAGAAACGTTCTACTATAAACAATATCTATTAAAATAAGCCTTTAATTGTGCCGTCTGCTTCAATATCCATATTAAGCGCCGCAGGACGTTTAGGAAGTCCAGGCATTACCATTACATCACCTGTACGACAAACAATAAAGCCTGCCCCATTGGCAACACGAATATCGGATACAGTAATAGTGAATCCTGTTGGAGCCCCTAATAATGCTGGATTATCAGATAAGGAATATTGCGTTTTCGCCATACATACAGGCAAACGATCCAGTCCCCAATCTGCTAATTGTTTAATTTGCTTTTTGGCTTTGTCCGTAAAGATAACTCCATCGCCACCATAAATAGTTTTAACGATTTTATTAACTTTATCCTCTAAACTATCTTCCAAATCATATACGAATTTAGGTGCTGGCTTAGGACCTTCAAGTAACTCTACGACTTTTTTTGCCATATCAGTGCCGCCTTCGCCGCCCTTTTCCCAACATTCATTAAGTTCTACAGGCACGCCAAACTCATCACACAAGCGAGTCAACTCTGCAATTTCTGCATCTGTATCGCTGGCAAATTTATTGATTGCCACTAATACAGGCACATTAAAGTAACGCATGTTTTCAATGGCTTTTTGCAAATTGCTGAACCCCTTTGTAACGGCTTCAACATTTTCTGCATTAAGTTCTTGCTTTGGTACACCACCATGCATTTTAAGAGCTCGTAACGTGGCAACGATAACGATTGTATCAGGGAAAATATTACCATAGCGGCATTTGATGTCAAGGAACTTTTCAGCACCCAAATCCGCACCAAAGCCGGCTTCAGTAACTACGATATCACCAAGTTTAAGCCCTAGTTTTGTAGCGACAATGGAGTTACAACCATGAGCGATATTAGCGAATGGACCACCATGAACAATGGCCGGTGTATGCTCTAATGTTTGTACGAGATTAGGTTTAATGGCATCTTTCATAAGAAGCGCCATCGCACCTTGGCAACCAAGTTGATGAACATAAACAGGCTCCCCTGCTAAGTTGCAGCCGATTACGATACGACCAAAGCGTTCTTTTAAATCTTCTAGATCTTTAGCTAAGCAAAGAATAGCCATGATTTCAGAAGCAACAGTAATCATGAAGTGATCTTCACGCGGGAAGCCACATACTTTACCACCGAGGGCAACTGTCACATTACGAAGAGCACGGTCATTCATATCTAGAACACGAGTCCAAGAAAGTTGACGTAAATCGATTTGCAATTCATTACCTTGATGGATGTGATTATCAATCATAGCCGACAATAAATTGTTAGCTGCAGTAATAGCATGCATATCGCCTGTAAAGTGAAGATTGATATCATCCATTGGCACAACTTGAGCATAACCGCCACCTGCTGCACCACCCTTAATACCAAATACAGGTCCTAAGGATGGCTCCCGTAATGTAGCGATAGCATTTTTACCGATTTTTTGTAAGCCTTGTACGAGGCCGATGCTCGTTGTAGACTTACCCTCCCCTGCTGGTGTTGGCGTAATTGCTGTAACAAGAACCAATTTGCCATCAGGGTTAGCTTCTAAACGGCGAATGGCATCAAAAGAAATTTTCGCTTTATAATGACCATATTGTTCAATATCATCAGGTGTTAAACCACATTTATCAGCAATAACCTGAATCTTCTCCATTGTATTCTGTTGGGCAATCTCAATATCGCTTAACATAAAGCCTCCTCGGCACCATGGCCACTGTAAAATATATAACAACTAAAAACTAATATGTAATATGTAATATGTAATATGTAATGTCTACTGTAGATGTATATTTGTTCAACTACAGTAATCTATTATATATGAAAGTGGTACGTATGTCTAATACTAATCATTAACAATTTCAGTAATATAACTAATAAATTCTTCCATGGACTATATAACCAAGTATAAATAAATGCCTAGTGTTGTCCATACACTAGGCATTTATTTATAGTCTTAGAATTGTTTAAAACGGGAATAAGATTGGTAATAATAGAAGTGCCACTATACTAGATACAACAATGAGCGGCAAACCAGCTTTCACATAATCCATGAAGCTATAACCAGCTATGTTGTATACCATAGTATTCGCAGGCATACCAATTGGTGTAGCATACGCTAAGGAGCTAGCGATTACGATAGCTGCAAGCACTGCTTTTGGATCGAATCCCAGTTGAGACGCTAAGCTAAGACCGATTGGTACCAATAATGCACAAGTAGCTGTATTAGACATAAAGTTTGTCATAAATACACCAAGCACAAAGATTACTACTAGCACAACAATTGGAGACGGACTAGCACCAAGGCTATTCACGATAATATCTGCAATTACAGAACCAGTACCTGTTTTAACCATTGCGTCCCCAAGGGCCATAGAGCCAGCGAAGAGCATAATTGTTTTCATATCGATAGATCTAACAGCCGCACTTTCACTAATAACATTAGTAGCAACTAATACAAGAGCACCTACCCAAGCACTTACATAGAGTTTTACACCTAATTGTTTTTCAAAAATCATGGCACCAACGGTCAAAATCAATACAAGTGCTGAAGTCCATTTTTTCCAAGATGGCACATGACTATAATCATCATTACCTTCAAAAGCACCATTGGGTTGATGACTTGGAGTGTCTGGCAAGAAACGTTTGCCAATTGTAGCATAGAATATTGTGCCTACGATAAGAATTGGTAGACCTACTAAACCATAGTCAAAGAAACCAAAGGAACCTAAGCCAGCTTGTTGTAAGCCTGCTTGAGCAATCATATTACCAGGAGCACCGATAAGGGAAATATTACCACCCATAGCTGCAGCAAATACAAGAGGCATCAATAATTTAGTTTGTTTAAAACCACTCTTTTTACAAATACCGATAATTACGGGAATCAGCACAGCAGCTGTACCAGTATTAGATAAGAAACCAGATAAAATACCTGTAATCATCATAACTGCAACGAGCAAAGATGTTTCAGTTTTAGCAAACTTATGAACTACATTACCTACACCTACTGCTACACCTGTTGCAAAGAAGGCTTCACCAATAACAAACATGCCCATAAATAGTAAGACGTTGGGATCTACAAAACCTGCGAACGCTTCTTTAGCGGATAATACCCCACTTAAGTGCAGACCTACCGCTACAACCATAGCGGTAATAGACAATGGGATTTTCTCCCACGCAAACATGACGATGGCAAATACCAAGAAGCCAAGAGTTATCATTACACTCGTATCCATATATACCTCCCAAGACGTGTAATATACCTAAAAAAGGGTACAAAAAAGGAGGATTGTACAAAATCCGTATAATCCCCCTATTAAGTTAATCTTCACAATAAGATTATTTAATGAAATTTACATGTTTATATATATCTTCTAATACTTCATCTTTTTTCTTATTATATTCAATTTTCTTTTCTTCAAAGTAATTATGACCTTCTGCGTCAATAGATACGATAAGAGGCCCAAATTCTTTAACCTTAAAAGTCCATAAAGTTTCACACATACCCAATTCGCGCCAATTAGCAGATTCTACCTTTTCAACTTCTGTAGCAGCAAGAACTGCGTTCCCCGCTGGGAATACACAATGCAGTGCACCAAAGTCTTTACATGCACGCGCTGTGTCTGCCCCCATCCCGCCTTTACCAACAATAAGGCGTACACCTGTTTCTTTTACAAACTGGTACTCAAATTTTTCCATTCGCATAGATGTAGTAGGTCCTACAGACACAACTTCAAACTCATTATCACTTATAGTACGAATAATTGGTCCCGCATGGAGTATAGCACCATCTTTAATATCAACTGGTAACGTTTGACCTTCTTCCACCACCCGGCGATGTCCCATATCTCTAGTAGTAGTAATATGCCCAGTTAAATAAATCACATCGCCTGGCTTAATTCCTTCTAGATCAGATTTTTGAATAGGTGTAGTTAATATTTTCTTAGCCATTATAGTGTCACTCCTTTATGAGATTTAACTGTGCAATTTCCATCTTTATCAAATACAAGATTGCCTCGACGATGATTCCAACAACCTACGCTGACAGCACAAGAAATAACAGATGGATGACGTGTACCATGTTCAATATTCACACCTAAAACAGTTTTATCCCCACCCATACCTTGAGGGCCAATACCAATTTTATTAATTCCATCTTCTAATAATTGTTCCATATAAGCAGCTTTTTCGTTAGGTGCTTTTGAAGATACAGGCCGCATTAATGCCTTTTTGGATAAATCAGCCGCAGTATCAATAGTAGTAGCAATCCCTACACCTACTAAAAGTGGAGGACACGCATTTAAACCATAGCTCGTCATCAAATCGAGAACGAATTTAGCAACACCTTCATAACCTTCTCCTGGCATCAAGGTTTTACCAGAACCTGGCAAAGAGCAACCACCACCTGCCATGTATGGAAAAATTTCTACATCATCACGGCCAGGAATGATATCCCAGTGGATATAAGGTGCTGTTAAACCAATATTTGTACCAGTATTAAATTCATCAAAGGTTTCCACACAATTTAGTCGCAACGGAGCTTCTTGCGTAGCTTTATATGTAGCATCTTTTAAGATTTCCTCTAGCTCACCAATTAGAGGATAGTTAGAACCCACTTTTACCCAAAACTGTAATACACCTGTATCTTGACATGAAGGGCGATTAAGCTGAGCTGCTAAATCCATATTATGTTGCATTGTTTCATAAATAGATTTAGCCATAGGATTTTTTTCATCCTTAGCTAATTCATGGATTTTTTCTTGTACATCATCAGGCAATACCTTTGCCATATAAGAAATGAAGTTAGCTATTTTATTTGTCATTTCTTGCACTTGTTGATCCTTCGTACTCATCGTAAACCTCCTGTAGTACTTCACTATTTAGGACTCTATAATACTGTCTACTTAAAACCATAGTGCCTATCACTAATTACATTGTACTCTTTTTCAGAGATATAACTATCCAATTTACAAGTTTGTTTTTATTGGCACAAGGGCCTTAGAATTATACAAAATCACCCGAATCTATAGAGTCTAATACTATCAAATA
>CAMUQE010000102.1 GCA_947096075.1 Veillonella parvula
AACAGCCCTGGCTGTACATTGACTCACTATAGTTCAGGTGTAACACCGATTTTCTTTGGTGCTGGTTATGTGCCTCAAGGTACGTGGTGGCGCGTTGGTCTTGCCATTTCTGTGGTAAGTTTCCTCATTCATTTCTGGGGCGGCACTTTTGGCATGTGGCTCTTTGGTATTTTATAATATATTCAATCCCTCACTACGATGAGGGATTTTTCTTGTTATATCTATATTTTTTATACCTTACTAGGTTTGCTATAGTTTTTAGGTATGGTGAACTTCATAAAAAAACTATGATGAATCTATAGAATTTATAGCGAATTATCTTGCGTGGGATAATGTAACGTGTTATTATTATTCCGTGATTAATATTACAGAATTTTTTAGGAGGAAACATGTTAGGTTTAGTCATTAGCTTATTGATTATTGCGCTAGTCGTGATTATTAATGACATTCGAATTATGAACAACAACTTAACACGTTTTTGTCTTAGAAGTTCCGCGAATGGTTTAATATACAATCAATAAGATTTGACTATATGGTTTGTTTCTTATGTGTATATTTTCCAAGGGGTACATAGGATTATTTATGTATATAGGAATTCTGTAAACAAAAGGAATATCATTTGTAAACTTTTAAGACGATTCATTGGAATCGTCTTTTTTTATGCGTCGTGAAAGCTGTCCAAGTGGATGCTTTCAAAAGTGAGGAGATTAACATGAGTTGTAGAAGTGACAATTTGAAAACAGGCGTAGCACGTGCACCACACAGATCTTTATTAAAAGCTCTGGGTTTTGTTGATGAAGAAATGGGTAGACCAGTCATCGGTATTGCCAACTCTTTCAATGAAATCATCCCTGGTCATGTAGGCCTGAAAAATATTGTACAAGCCGTAAAAGACGGTATCCGCAACGCAGGTGGTGTGCCAATCGAGTTCAATACTATCGGTATTTGCGATGGTTTGGCAATGAACCATATCGGCATGAAATACTCCTTAGTTACACGTAATATCATTGCAGATTCTATCGAAGCTACTGCTATGGCTACACCATTCGATGCGATGGTATTCATTCCAAATTGCGATAAGGTAGTACCAGGCATGTTGATTGCAGCTGCTCGCCTTAATATCCCATCTGTATTCGTATCTGGTGGGGCCATGCTAGCTGGTGTACATAAAGGTAAAAAAATTGGTTTGTCCGACGTATTCGAAGCCGTAGGCAAACATCAAACTGGTGAAATGGATGATGCTGAGTTAGCTGATATCGAAAATACGGCATGTCCTACATGTGGTTCTTGCTCTGGTATGTATACGGCAAATACAATGAACTGCTTAACAGAAGCTCTCGGTATGGGCCTTCCTGGCAATGGTACAATCCCAGCGGTATATTCTGAACGTTTGCGTTTAGCTAAGTTAGCTGGTATGCAAGCGGTAGAGGTATTAAAAGCAAACCTTCGCCCTAAAGATATTATGACTCGTGAAGCTTTTGAAAATGCGGTAGCTCTTGATATGGCTTTGGGTGGCTCCTCTAATACGGCGCTTCATTTACCGGCTATTGCTCACGAAGCAGGTGTACCACTATCCTTAGACGATTTCGATCGCATCGCCCAAAATACACCTCAATTATCTAAATTATCTCCATCTGGTGTATACTTCATCGAAGACTTGTACGCTGCAGGTGGTGTATCTGCGGTGTTGAAACGTTTAGCAGAAAATGGTAGCCTTCATACAGATTGCAAAACTGTTGCTCTTAAAACACAAGGTGAAATTGCAGCGGCAGCTCATGTTGTGGATGAAGATGTTATTCACCCATGGGATAATCCAGTACATGAAACTGGTGGTATCGCCGTTCTTAAAGGTAACCTTGCTGTAGATGGTTCCGTTGTAAAAGCCGGTGCCGTAGATGCAGATATGCTTGTTCATTCTGGTCCAGCAAAGGTATTCAACAGTGAAGAAGAAGCGGTTGAAGCTATCACAGGCGGTAAAATCGTAAAAGGGGATGTTGTCGTTATCCGCTACGAAGGCCCTAAAGGAGGCCCTGGTATGCGTGAAATGTTGACACCAACATCTATGATTGCTGGTATGGGTCTCGATAAAGATGTAGCATTGTTGACAGATGGACGCTTCTCTGGTGCTACTCGTGGTGCATCCATCGGACATGTATCTCCAGAAGCAGCTGCAGGCGGTACCATTGCTATCGTTGAAGATGGTGATATTATCAATATCGATATTCCAAACGGTAAATTGGAACTAGCTGTATCTGATGATGAAATCGCTCGTCGTAAAGATGCATTGAAACCGTTCAAATCCAATGTAACTGGATATCTTAAAAAATACGCTCTTCACGTATCCTCTGCTGCACAAGGTGCTATCGAAGTATTTGAAGACTAATACTAGACTTTCATTTAATACTAACTAGAGGAGATAGTGTACATGCACAAATTATATGATTTTATGGAGGCTCGAGAGCGATTAAGCACAATCACGGTGAAAACGAAATTGCTTCACAGCGATGTGTTCTCCGACGAGTGTGGCAATGATGTATATATCAAGCCAGAAAACTTACAAATAACAGGTTCTTTTAAGGTTCGTGGAGCTTATAATAAAATTGCAAAGCTGACAGAAGAGGAAAAGGCGCGCGGTGTTATCGCTGCGTCTGCTGGTAATCATGCACAAGGCGTGGCCCTTGCTGCGAAACGCCTTGGCATTAAAGCGACTATTGTTATGCCGAAACACACGCCTCTTATAAAGGTTAATGCAACAAAACAGTACGGCGCAGATGTCGTATTACATGGTGAAATCTATGATGAAGCTTACCAAAAAGCGATGGAACTCCAACAAGAACATGGTTATGTGTTCGTCCATCCCTTCGATGATGAAGATGTAATTGAAGGGCAAGGGACAATTGCTCTCGAGGTTCTCGATGAACTTCCTGATGCAGATGTAATGCTTGTTCCTGTTGGGGGCGGTGGTATCGTATCTGGTATTGCGGCAGCGGCAAAGTTAAAAAATCCCCGCGTTAAGATTATCGGTGTAGAGCCTGAAGGGGCCGCAAGTGCAATCGCTGCATTAAAGGCTGATCATCCGGTACCACTCGATGAAGTGGCGACGATTGCTGATGGTACGGCAGTACGCCAAATTGGTGAAACTACATTAGAATATATCAAGCAATATGTAGATGACATTATTACTGTTTCAGACTACGAATTGATGGAAGCATTCCTGTTGCTTGTTGAAAAACATAAATTAGTAGCAGAAAATTCCGGTATTTTGCCACTTGCTGGTCTCAAGAAATTAGAGTGCCGCGGTAAAAAGGTGGTAGCTATCGTTAGTGGAGGTAATATCGACGTACTTACTATATCGTCCATGATTAATAAAGGTCTCGTATTGCGTGGTCGTATCTTTACCTTCTCTGTTAACCTTCCTGATAAACCAGGCCAGTTAGTGGCTGTATCTCAAATGTTAGCTGATGCAGATGCAAATGTTATTAAACTCGACCATAATCAGTTCAAAAACCTTGATCGTTTCCATGAAGTGGAATTGCAAGTAACGGTAGAAACAAATGGTGAAGAGCACATCCAACACATTATTGATACTTTCAAACATAATGGCTACATTATTAAACGTTTAAATTCCAGCGAGATATTGTCTGAATAGCTGGGTGAAAGGGTTCCTATGAGCGCAGAAACAATCAATGGGGCACGCATTGTCCTTGAAACATTGCATCGTCTTGGTGTAACCGATATGTTCGGCTATCCAGGTGGCGCGGTAATTCCAATTTATGATGAAATATATAGCTTCCCTGAAATTAAACATTACTTTGTTCGTCATGAACAAGGTGCTGCACATGCAGCAGATGGTTATGCTCGCGTATCTGGTCGCGTAGGTGTATGTCTTGCTACGTCTGGTCCTGGTGCAACGAATCTTGTAACAGGTATTATGACTGCGTACATGGATTCCGTACCTATGGTGGCCATTACAGGTCAGGTTGGCCGGCCCTTTATCGGTAAGGACTCTTTTCAAGAGGCGGATATCCAAGGTATTACGATGCCTATAACCAAGCATAACTATCTTGTTCAAGATATTCATGATTTGCCTCGCATCATTAAAGAGGCGTACTTTATTGCTGGCACAGGTCGCCCAGGCCCTGTACTTATCGATATTCCGAAGGATATTCAAACCGAGAAAATATCCATGGCGGAATACAACAAATTGTACGAAGTACCTATTCATCTTGAAGGCTATGATCCAACCTATAAAGGTCATCAAGGTCAAATCAAAAAAGCAGCTACTCTCATCAAAAATGCAAAGCGTCCACTTATCATTGCTGGGGCAGGCGTATTAAAGTCTGGTGCTATGGATGAGCTTAAAGAATTAGCTGAAAAGGCTCAAATTCCGGTGACGAATACATTAGTTGGTCTTGGTGGTTTCCCAGGAGATCACGAATTGGCTCTTGGTATGGTTGGTATGCACGGTTCTGTTGCAGCTAATAATAGTACAGATGAGGCAGATCTCGTGATTGCTGCAGGGATTCGTTTCCATGACCGCATCACAGGCCATCCAGATTTCTTCTGTAAAAAAGCTAAAATCATCCATATTGATATCGACCCAGCTGAAATTGATAAGAATGTTACAATCAATGTGCCTATCGTAGGGGATTTAAAACAGGTATTAACGGAGCTTAATGCTCTTGTAGAACCTACAACTCATGAAGCGTGGCTTGAGCAAATCCGAGAATGGCAAGCGGAATACCCTATGGTAATCCCTGAGTCTAAAAATGGTGTATTACATGCACAATATGTGTTATCTGAGCTTAATAAAATTGCCAAGGAAGATGCCATAATCGTAAGTGACGTCGGTCAACATCAAATGTGGGCGGCTCAATTCTTAACTCATAAAAAACCTCATACTATCGTTACCTCTGGCGGTGCGGGTACCATGGGGTATGGTTTGCCGGCGGCTATTGGGGCTCAAGTAGGGGCGCCTAAGAAGCAAGTTATCCTTGTTGTCGGTGATGGCGGGTTCCAAATGACTTGTGAAGAGCTCATGATGGTTCGCCAATATAATTTGCCAATCAAGATTGTTATTATTAACAACGGCTATCTTGGTATGGTTCGTCAATGGCAAGAAATCTTCAATGATAGACGCTACTCCTATGTAGATTTGGAAGTGAGTCCGAACTTCGTGAAACTCGCAGATGCATTTGACTTGAAAGCAGCGCGTCTAGATAATGTTGAAACTTTCAACAAAGAATTTAAATCATACATTACATCGGATGAAAGCATTGTCTTGGATTGTCGCGTTGAACGAGAGGATAATGTATTACCAATGATTCCAGCAGGCGGCACGATAAGCGGTATGATGGGTAAGAAAGGGGTGCTATAATGGCGAAAGAACATCAAGTCTTAATCATTGCAAAAAATGCACCAGGTATTGGTACACGTATTTTGGCACTCTTTAACCGTCGTGGCTTTAACGTTACAAAAATGACATCTGGCATTACAAATCAGCCAGGTTATGCACGTATTACTATTACTGTAGAGGCCGATGACCGAATTCTCGATCAAGTGCAAAAACAAATCTACAAGCTTATCGATGTTGTTAAGGTTAAAGTGTTTGAAGATCATGATGTGGTATGCCGTGAGTTAATGCTTATCAAGGTAAAAGCATCTGCTTCCACAAGATCACAAATAGTACAGATTGCCGATGTATATCGTGGTAATGTGTTAGATATTTCTCCTACATCTATGATCATTGAAGTCATTGGCAGTGTAGAAAAATTACGTGGCTTCATTCAAATTATGGAAACTTATGGTATTCTTGAAATTGCTAAAACAGGTATCACCGCTATGAGCCGCGGAGAAAAAATGTAGGAGTTGATAACGTGGGGCGTGAATTACTCCATTATGAAAATGTCTGCTTTCGCCGTGATGGTAGATCTATTTTAGATAATGTAAATTGGCATATAGAGGACGGTGAACATTGGGCCTTATTAGGGCTTAATGGGGCTGGTAAATCAACGCTACTCAGCATGATACCTGCTTATCAAATTCCCACAACGGGTACTTTACGTGTGTTTGGCAAGGAATTTGGTAAATATGCGTGGCCCAAAATCAAGGCTAGACTAGGATTTGTTAGCTCTGTGCTTGGACAATTTCAGTCAACCTTGGATAAACAAGTCGTTGAAGATATTGTTATTTCTGGTGCATTTAGTAGCATTGGTATATACCAAGAGGTAGCACCTGAGGTGCGTCAACGAGGTATGCAATTATTATCTGAATTTGGACTAGACTATTTGGAAGGTCATCGTTTTCGAACCTTATCTGCTGGCGAACAGCGCCGGGTATTGTTAGCGAGGTCTATTATGGCAAATCCAGAATTATTGATTTTGGATGAGCCTTGCTCTGGTTTGGACTTACCAGCGAGGGAGCAGTTTTTACGCATCGTATCTACTTTGGTAGCTGAGCAGCAGACACCGATTATCTATGTGTCACATCAAATTGAAGAGATACTACCGTTTATTACTCATGTAGCTATCTTGCGAGAGGGCAAGATGATTCATGCAGGTCCTAAACACAAGGTACTAACTGATGATATTTTATCTGATGTCTTTGGACTTTCCGTACAAGTTGTATGGAAAGATGATCGTCCATGGGTGATGGTTCGGTAGTTATCAATTTTTTTTATCAGAGGCTTAAAACTTGGCTTGCTGATACTAAATTAATGTACGCCACATCTTGCAAAAATTTGTTAGATTGTGTACAGTATATATAATCTATATTCTATTGAATATGTTTGGAGGTTGTCTAATATGGCAGGTAAAATTTTAGGTACTACAGTTTATTATGATGCAGATTGTAATTT
>CAMUQE010000103.1 GCA_947096075.1 Veillonella parvula
AATCATTTAGTTTAGTGTTAGGCTAATAGTTAAGTTTAGGGTTAGGTTAATAATTAGAGTTATAGGATACAACAGTTAGGGGTTAATAATGAACCGATGGCAGCGATTATTTGAAGGCATAAAGACAGAGATTAAGGTATTTATCTTTTTCTCTGCTTTGTTGACTGCATTTAGAATCGTGTTTCTTGCAGTATTTCAATCACAACTAGCTTCCGTGACGATGGAGAATATCCTCACGTCCTTGTGGCTAGGCTTTAGATTGAGTCTCAAGACCGTCGGTTCTTTGTGTTTACTGGGCTTTTTAGGGGGTACGTTGGTGCATACCTTTGTACCTAAATGGCCGTCATTGCGCATTAAACAAGTGATTTACTCCATTGCCACAGTATTATTGACCTTTTTATTTTTGGGACGCATTCCGTTCTATAAAATCTTCAACTCCTCTTATAATGCGATGCTCATCAACGGTAAAAACGATGATATCGGCGCCATTGTAAATACAGCGATCAACGAATATAATGCCCTCATGTACATCATTGGGGCCGTTGTATTGAGCGCAGCTCTTTGCTGGTTCCTCGTTCGTTTCCTAGCGTGGGGCACGAAGAAATATAGTGACTATGCTGATGATCTAAGGAATGGTAATGATGCGGATAATCTAAGAAATAGTGATTCTGCAGATAATCAACGACTTTGTACTACTTGGTATCCTAAGACGAAGAAAACACAATGGATGACGGGCATTGGGCTGACTATTGTTATCGGCGTACTAGGTCTATTCTTTAGATTTGGCGGTGCTTTCAGCTATACGAACTCCATCAACTGGGAAAGTGCGGCTCGCCTCAGCTCCAATCTGTTGAATGAAAATATCCTCGACGATGTGCAGGCTCTCTATCGTGTTAAAAGCATTGCGAAACGGACGGCTGAGCTTGAGGTTATTAACTTAACGCCTCAAGAGCTAAACGAAAAAATCACTGCCGTTGGCGGTAAGTTTAATGGCACTAATTTTGACGGTTCTTTCACGAGAACCATTACAACACAGCGATTAGCGGAGCAACCACAGTCCATAAACCTCGTTCTTGGAGAATCCTATGGCTTGTGGCCGTTCCTCGCTGAATATAACGAGCCTGGTGCGTACCTTGTTGAACAAGGTCGTAAATATGCTGCCAGCCCTCAAGCGATGAGCACGCAGCTAGCCCTCGCGCAAGGTACAGGCACGATGCCGGCCATCAATGGTTTGTTGACGGGTATGCCTGACACAGGGTTATATCCTAACTATGAAGGTGAAAGTTTCAAACAACCGTATGGTTTAGGTATTGGTCCTGTTATGAAAAAGCTGGGGTACAAGACTATATTCTGGTACGGCGGTTTTAGTACTTGGCAAAACGTTAAGAACTTTGCTTTATCTCAAGGCTTCGATGAATTCCACGATGCTTCAGAAATGCCAAGCGAAGACGGCAACGCTTGGGGTGTAGGCGATAAAGATTTATTTAAAGCTATTTCTGCCTACATGGATCAACATAGAGGGGAAAAAATTCTCAATGTTATCATGACCACTTCTAATCATCCACCGTATAGCATCAATGTCGCTAAGGAAGGCTACGATGTAAATAAGGTAAAAGGTCATGTACCAGACTCCATTTCCGATGATGAAAAGCAATTGAATGAAATGGGCCACATTTGGTATGCAGACCACGTGATGGGGGAATTCATCGTTCGTGAAGAAAAAGCAGATCCGTCTGCACTCTTCGTTATCACTGGTGATCACAGTGAACGCTTTAACTTTGCTCGTGAAGTAGGGCCTAATGTGGCGTCTACGATTCCACTTATTTTCTATGGTCGAGGTATTCATAAAGATTGGCTTGCTCCTAATGCCTTTGGCATGAGCATTCAAATCATTCCTACCTTGGCGGAATTAGTGGGCCGTCCAGGTCAAACCTATGAAGCCATGGTGCCTAGTTTGTTTATACAAGAGGAATTTGTCTTTAACCATAGACTGTATTTAGATAAAAATGGAAAAGTCTTAGAACAAAGTGCGAGCATGCCTCAATCCTATGGGGATATGATTAAAAACATGCGGGAACTAGCGGCATGGCGTATTAAGCATGGAAATAACATTAAATAAGGGATATTTATCTAATGATATAGTTAGAACAAGCTATATGAGTTTAAGAATTTGTAGAAACTAATTTGGCTAGTGCATGTTTAAGAGGAGCATGGAATGGAGTTAATTTCGGTCATTGTACCCGTCTATAATGTGGAATCTTATGTTGCAGAATGTATTGAGTCCATTCAAAACCAAACGTATATGAATTTGGAAATCATCTTAGTAAATGATGGTTCAACAGATAATAGCGGTGATATCTGCGATCAGTATGCAACCTATGATGAACGGATTAAAGTGATTCATAAAGAAAATGCTGGGGTCAGTGCAGCTCGTAATACGGGAATAGAAGCAGCTAATGGCGACTATATTGCCTTTGTAGACTCCGATGACTATATTGCTCCTAACATGTATGAAGACATGTTGCGCATTTTGAAAGAGAATGACCTAGATATCTTGGAATGCACTGCTTTTAGAGATAAAGGTGGCGAAATTATCGAAGGTTGTAATGATGGTTCTTTAGAAATTTTCAATCGCGATGAAGCGCTAAAAATGGCTATGTACGATTGTTTCGTTGCTGTATGGAGTCAATTATACAAGCGTAGTGCCATCGATGATGTGCGTTTTCCTGTAGGTCGAAAATTTGAAGATTCTGCTGTATCTTATTTATTTATCGCTAATACAAAACGGGTGGGTCATATTAATCGCTGTTTGTATTATTATCGACTTAATCCTAATTCAACTACTCAAACTTCTTTTGATGCTAAATCGCGATGGGATTTTGTGCTCGGCTATGAGGAACGCTTACAATACGCTATTAATCATCAATTACCATATGTTGATGATTGCAATAGTTTATTGATGAAAGCCGTATTATCTTGTTTAACGGCTTATTATGCAAAGCCAACGGGTAATCAAGTGTATTATGATAAGTGCAAAAAAATGATTGAAATTTATCGTAATGATGCATCTTACAAGCTATTAAATTCTAAATATAAGCTCTTTTTATGGTCCTTTGGCCGTGCCGATTGGATTCATAAAATAGGGGCTCGTCTATCGTACTTATCAAAACAAGTACGTTCGTAATTGAAAGGTGAAACTATGGCAACTGTATCTGTAATAATCTTAGCGAGAAATGAAGAACACAATATTCATGACTGCATTGAGTCTGTGCAGTTTGCCGATGAAGTTTTAGTTATCGATGATTTCAGTACCGATAATACTGTAAAAATCGCTGAAGAAATGGGTGCTCGTGTTGTACAACACGCCATGAATGGCGATTGGGCATATCAACGTAGATTTGCTATATCTCAAGCTCATTGTGAATGGATTTTATTTATTGATTCTGATGAACGAGTATCACCAGAGCTGGCAAAATCTATTCATGAAGCGATTAATGGTGAACCAAAAGCATATTGGTTACCACGATATAATTTGTTTCACTATAATAAGGCAACCCATGGTGTTTTGAGACCTGATAAGGTATTGCGATTAATGCCTCGAGAAGGTGCCACAGTAGAAGGGGCTGTACATGAAGCTTTTATCAGCCCTTACAAACAAGATACATTAAAAGGAAAGTTATATCATTATACATATGATAATTGGCATCAATATTTCAATAAATTCAACAACTACACGAAATTAGCTGCTGAGAAATATCGTGATAATGGTAAAAGCTGCTCTTTTATAAAGGACATTATTTTACGTCCTACATGGGCTTTTATTAAAGTTTATTTTCTTGATAGAGGCTTTTTAGATGGTAAGTTAGGTTTTATATTATCTGTAAATCATTATTTTTATACTATGACAAAGTATGTTAGATTATATTATTTACTAAAGTCAAATGGAAAATTGTAAAAATTTAGTAGAAATATTGGAGTAAGGGTATGCGAGTAGCAATATTAGAGAGCATTGTAATGCCAGCAGGACATGAAGTTGAATTTGATAGAATTTTAGTAAATGAATTAAAGAGACAAGGTCATGAGCCTGTATTTTTTGTGCCATCTAATTTCCCTTTTAAATTTGATTATGGTGCTGCTATAGAATACCTAGAAGGTGGAGAAGTTATTTCTTATGCAGGATTAGGTCGTTTAAAACGATTATGGTTTTCTATTTTACGGGAGAAAAGAAGAAAAGCATGGTTTAACTCTGCATATAAAAAGATTTTAGAAGGTAAATGCGATACATTAATAATACCTACGGCAAGTTTTCGGTTTGCTAGAACATTATATAAAACGGATCTTAAAGATTCTCCTATTCCTATTATTTTATTGTTTCATGGAATTATTGATTCTGAAAGGGAACGATTTGAGTTACAAGCTAAACGTTGCGAACCATATAAAAATATACATTTGAAAGTACTTACTTTCAGAGATGAATATAAAGATGGTGAAAAGCCAAACATTTCGGCTGTAGTCCCACCTGTATATGAACCAAAAGATGGTGTAGTACCATCTAATGAAGATAAACCACTAACTATCGGATTTTTTGGTCAGTTTAGAAAAGAAAAACAACTAAATCAATTTTTAGATGCATTTATCGAGGCTAAATTCAATGTACCTGTAAACTTATTGGTTCAAGGGGCAACTGTAACTAAAGAAGATTCAGATTTATTTGAATCCATGATTAAGGACTATAATAAATATAAGAATATACGGTTTCTACATAAAAATTTAATTGGTAAAGAATGGGATGAACAATTAATTAATGTAGATGCTCTTTTGTTACCATATGGTGCAGAGCGCTATCGTTATCAATGCAGTGCTATTTTATTTACAGCCATTGGATTTAATAAACCTGTATTAGTATCTGAAGAAATTAATCCAGAAGTATTATCTCAGTATACTATTGGTATGACATTGGATTTAACATCTCGTGAAACCATTGTAAAAGGATTAGAAGCATTTATTGATACTATGGCTAATAGACCAGTAGTCTTTAAGGAAGGTTTGAAAGCCGCAAATATAGCATATAGTCAAGAACGTTTGATAAAAGAAATTTTAGATGTATAAGGGAGTAGCTATGTTTACATATATTAAAAAACATTGGAATATTGGTAAGCAAATTTATGGCACTCACTCATGGCGTGAGTTTCGTCGCGATGTATTACATACAACGCGTGTATTACGTCATAAAAAAGAAATGGAGTTATTTGAGAGCTATTTTGATTCATACTCTGCAGATCCAACTTTATTAAAGCGGCAACCGGGTTTGTATGAATTGATGAGTAGAACTTTCTTATATAAAGGATCAACTCCTAAAAGCCGTCTTAAAGATATTTGTGAACATTTTAATTATTTAGCTAATGTATTTACACCAAAAGCTATTCAATCTATTTATGTAGATGAACAAAATTTTGATTATCATGATAAAAATAGAGGCATCTTGTTATTTTCAGATAAGTCATTAGATATTAATGCTAGATTATACTTTGAACCAGGTCAACGTAAAGAAGGATTGATGACAATATTGTTGCAATTAGGTAATCAAGGTATTTATCACGCTAATATTCGATATGCAAAAGGTTTAAAAGGGGAAGCTAGTTTAATTATAGGAACTATTCAAGGTTATAAAGATGGCTTAGAAAATGCTAAGCATTTAACAAAGAGTATGTTTGGTTATCGACCAAAAAACTTTATTGTTTTCTTATGTCGTCAATTAGCTATACATACTAATGTGCAAAGTATTTATGCTATAAGTGATGCAGGTTTTTATGCTAATAATCATATGGTTAGGGGGCATAAATCAAAAGTTGCTGAACTAAATCCTATATGGGAAGAGTCAGGTGGAGAAGTTTGTACTGATGTACGATTTTATAAAATTCCATTAGAAGAATTACGTAAGCCCATTGAAGATATTAAATCACAAAAACGCAGTCAATATCGAAAGCGCTATAAATTACTTGATCAATATATGGTACAAATTAATGAAAATTTAAAGCTATACTTAAAATGATTTTGGGGTAAATTTTTAAGTAAAGATAAAGGAAGAGGGGACCTTATTTTATGAAAAAGATAGCTACTAATGAGCTAAAGTCTGTATTATTAAAAACATTAATACGATTTGATGAGTTTTGTAAAAAAAAATGATCTTAAATTGCAATATGAAATTGAACAGTACTTAAATCCACTATTTTATTAACTTCTTCTAAAAAGGCCTCTTGTGGTGTTTTGTAATGTAATATTTTTCGTGGCAAATTATTACACCAGTGAAGGGCTCGCTGGAGTGTATCGTCTGAGACCTTTTCTACTCGCTTCCCTTTTGGAATAAAGCGGCGAAATAGACCATTATGCCGTTCACTAGAACCTCGTTCCCAAGCCGAATAGGGATGTGCAAAATAGATAGATAGTATTTCATCTTCAAGTTTAGATATATCCGCAAATTCTAATCCATTATCAGCGGTTATTGTCTTACATATTGTGCCTAATTCAACATTCTGCCTAAAGGTAGTTAACCACGCTTCTAATGTCTCTTTTACATCACAGGCACGTGCTGACGGATAACGTAACGCTACATATAGTCTGCTTTTACGCTCTAATAACGTCACTAATACGTTATCTGTTTTATCCTTTGTTCCACGAACAGTATCTAATTCCCAATGACCAAATTCTTTACGAGTTTCAATTGTAGCATCACGAAGTTCTATGGATTGCCCCGGTTCGCGCTTATGTTTTCTGACAATGGATTTTCTCATAGAACGACGTACTACCAAAGGCAGATCAATGGCTTTTACCCCAAGTAAACC
>CAMUQE010000104.1 GCA_947096075.1 Veillonella parvula
GCCACTATCTTGTGTTCGTTGTATAATGACATATGTCCATGATGAAAGGATATTTTGTCGTGGGTTTTATTTGTTTTTATTTAAGTATTGGAGTGTACTATGAATCGATTTGTAAAATCAATCAACCAAGTCAGTCTAATCCAACAAATTATCATAGGTTTGATTATTGGTATTTTGACTGCTCTTTATGTGCCAGATGTGGCCAATGAACTTGCTTTATTAGGTGTTCTTTTTGTTGGTGCTCTTAAAGGCATTGCCCCTATCCTTGTATTCTTCTTGGTAATCGCAGCGATTAGTAAACATCGCTCTGGCCAAAAAACAGGTATGGGTTCTGTAATCACCTTATATCTATTAGGTACATTCCTATCCGCAGCATTAGCTGTAGTCGTAAGTTTCTTCTTCCCTACTACATTACATCTAGCAGCAAGTGCCGCTGATGCAGCGCCTCCTCAAGGTATTGCTGAAGTTATGACAACTTTACTTAAAAATGTAGTTGATAACCCTGTAAAAGCATTGATGTCTGCTAACTATATCGGTATTCTAGGTTGGGCACTTATCCTAGGTGGTGCTTTACGTCATGCGCCACTGAATACAAAAGAGGTTATGGAATCCATCGCTCAAGCAATTACTACAGTAGTAGGCTGGATCATTCGCTTTGCTCCTCTTGGTATCATGGGACTTGTAGCGGAATCCATTGCTACTAACGGTATCGAAGCTTTGATTGGTTACTTCCAATTACTCGTTTTATTACTTGGTTCTATGATTTTTGTAGCACTAGTAATCAATCCGATTTTGTCCTTCATTTATCTTCGTCGTAATCCATACCCATTGGTATTTAAATGTTTACGCGAATCTGCAATCTACGCATTCTTTACACGTAGTTCTGCTGCCAACATTCCTGTAAATCTTAACTTAGCTAAACGTTTGAAATTGAACCCTGATATGTATTCCGTATCCATTCCACTAGGTGCTACAATCAATATGGGGGGTGCTGCGATTACGATTACAATCATGACATTAGCTGCAGCTCATACTTTGGGTATCGTTGTAGATATTCCTACTGCAATTCTCTTATCCATCATTGCCACTATTGGTGCTTGTGGTGCTTCTGGTGTTGCAGGCGGTTCCTTGTTACTTATTCCATTGGCTTGTTCCCTATTTGGTATCTCCAATGATGTAGCAATGCAAGTTGTAGGCGTAGGTTTCATTATTGGCGTATTACAAGACTCCACGGAAACTGCGCTTAACTCTAGCACAGATATCCTTTTCACTGCTACTGCTGATTATGCAAAACGCGGTTATCATCAAGATTGGAATTAAAACTTTCTTAGACGGTCCTTTGGGACCGTCTTTTTTGTAAACTAATTATATATTCTTTTATTAAGGCTTTGTGAAAGTTACATATATCCCCACCTCTTAATTATCTGGAAATGATATTATGTATTTAGATTAACTAAATATAAACTTTCACCAAACACTAACAAACTATATTGATTTTCTTCAATATAGTGGTATAATATAGTTAATGATAATAACTATTAGTAGATATATAGAAAGGAATCAACATGAAACAATACGATATTATTGTAGTTGGTACAGGCGGCGCAACCATCGTAGCTGACGCTGCGCTCAAAAAAGGCCTTAAAGTGGCAATCATAGAAAAAGGTAAATTTGGTGGCACATGCCTAACTCGCGGTTGTATTCCTACAAAAGTTATGGTTACAGCGGCTAATGCAATCCAAGAAGTAGAAGAATTCAAAAAAATTGGTATTAATGTTGGTTCTGCTACTATGGACTGGGATACGGTTTCAAAACGTACATGGCATAAAATTGACGAATCTGCTGGCATCTATGATTATTATAACGCCTATGACAACGTAGATGTGTATCGTGGTGCAGCAAGCTTTGTATCCGATAAAGTGATGAACATCCATCTTAACGATGGCTCTGGCACTGTAGAAATTACGGCACCTACTATTATTCTTGGTACAGGTGGTTACAGCAATGTACCTAATTTACCTGGTCTTCAAGAAGCAGGCTACCTTACTAGTGAAAGCCTCTTCGGCGATAAATTCCCTAAACAACCATACAAATCCCTTGCTGTACTTGGTGCAGGTCCAATCGGTGTTGAATTTGCTCACGTATTTGCATCCGCTGGTACAAAGGTAACAATTCTTCAACATAATGTACGTTTAGTACCTAAAGAAGATGCAGAAGTATCTGAACACTTATTAAATAACTACAGAGCACGTGGCATTAACGTAGTTCTAAATCAAGATACTGTTGAAATTCGCCAAGAAGATGGTCTCAAAGTAGTCGTTACTAAAGATCGTACTACTGGTGAAATTTTAGAAACTAAAGTTGAAGAAATCCTTGTAGCTGCAGGTATCCGCCCTGCCGTAGAAGAGCTTCACCTTGAAAATACTGGTATCGAAACATGTCCAAAAGGCTGGATTAAAACTAACGAATTCTTAGAAACATCCGTTGATGGTATCTATGCACTAGGTGACGTAAACGGCGAACCTGCATTCCGTCATCGTGCAAATTACGAAGCAGATATTATTGCTCACAATCTCTTCTACGCAACAAGTGAAGAAGATTACCGTTGGGCACGTTATGATACATTGCCTAAGGTTACATTCTCCTACCCTGAAATTGGTAGCGTAGGTCTTACTGAAGCAGAAGCTATTAAAGCTGGTTACAATGTAGGTGTAGGCAAAAACTACTACTCTTCTACAGCCAAAGGTTACGCAATGGGTATCAACCCTGGGGATGTAAATGACGGCTTTGTTAAAATAGTGGTAGACAAAGATACTAACCATATCCTTGGTATGCATGTAATAGGTCCTCAAGCGTCTATCCTCTTCCAACCATATGTAAACCTTATGAACAGTGGTGTAACTCCGTTGACAGCAATTAATGAAGAAATCGCTTCTGAACGTACTGAACGCTTACGTGAAAAAGGTATTACCCGCGAAATGGATCCAAGATCCGTTATCACTGTAGGCGAAACAATGAGTCCACACCCATCCCTCGTTGAGGTTATTATGTGGACACAAGTATATTACGAAAATCGTTGGTAATAAATATAACATTAAGTCATATAAAAAGCTGTACCTAGGTACAGTCTTTTTATATGAGCAAATTTACTACAGATACTAACATATTTAAAAGAAAATAATACAAAACAATACTATTAATGGACATATATATAAGCCAAACATAAAAAAGAGCCAAAGGCATATACCTTTGACTCTTTCATTATTTGATTATCATCCGTTAAATTAACGTCCCATATCGATGCCACTACCAAAAATAAGATTTGTTTTACGACCATCAAAACCTTGATCTGGCTCAGGTGGTAATTTATAGGATTTAGATTGTTCTACATAAGCACCTGTCTCAGCATCTACTGTAACAACTACTTTTTTACCATCCTGATGCATAGTCACATAGTATAAAACCTTACCATTATGAGCTTCAATCTTCCAGCCCTTCATAACAGCATCAGTTCCAAGTTGTTGTTTTGCAACACGTTCTGCTTGAGTTGATTCAATAACTTTATCTTTATTGAAAATCTCCCCAATAACTTTCTTAGGTTTGCCCCCCTCTTCCATATCAGAAGCATTACCAGTGATTACGTCAATTTTCATCTTGTACTGATGATACTTACTATAACCAACTACTTTATAACCATAGTTCAAGTCATTAGAGTTGAGCTCTACAGAATGAAGCGCCGCATTTGGATAGCGATTTTGGAAAATAGTACCAATTTGGCTCATAGTCATAACCATGGACTCGCCAGGTGCACGTTTTACAGAGATATCCGTACTTGTTTCAGGCTTTGTTTTGCGTGCATCTGCCACACTTGGTGTAGCAACGGATAACATACCTACCGCTAATACACCCGTCAATGCCATAGAAATTAACTTTTTATTCATTATAATCCTCCTACTAGATACTATGCTTCTATTAATCAAACTATTAGTACGCTAGAATTTCTATAAGTTCATGCTATATTCAACAGCACTAAAATATGTAAATAATCATATCATTTAGACAATATACTATAAACCTTCATTAGATGCAAGTCGCCCATCTACATCAGTCATAATCAATTTATAGCATGTAGCCACTAAAGGCACACCGATCAACATACCAGTAACCCCCATCAAGCTACCACCTACGATAACCGCAGCAAATACCCACAAACCCGGCAATCCCACAGAATTACCTACAATTTTAGGATAAATAAAGTTACTTTCAATTTGATGAAGTACCTCTAAGATAATTACATAGATAAGAGCATCCATAGGGCTTACAGTAAGCAGCATAACAGCCCCAATAACCCCCCCTACATAAATACCTAACAACGGTATCAAACCGGTAAGACCAATTACACAGGCAATCGTTGTTGCATATTCAATATTGAATAGCCATAATGTAATACCTACCATGACACCTAAAATCAAAGCATCAATAAACTGTCCCACAAAGAAACTACTGAAAGTTTGAACTGCTACGCGAGCAACATAACTAACGCGATTTACCCACTCATCTGATGCGTAAGCTTTTAATATACGCTCACCTTGCAGCATAAGGCGTTCCTTATCAAGCAACATATAAATAGCAAAGATTAGTCCAAGTCCGATGTTCAAAGTCCAGGACAATACAGATCCCATTGCATTCACAATATATGTGCCACCTTTTGTCCCCCATTCACGAGTATATTTAGCAAGATTCTCTCCACTTAGGGCATCTATAATCGTTTGATTCGACGCCATTGGAATTGTTTCTGTAATATGTTGCATCCATGTTTGGAAGTCCGTATACAATTGCGGTGATGCAGCTACAATAATCGACATAGAATGAATCAATTGAGGTAAAGCCATCCGAGCAATAAAATACACAATAACGCTAATTGTTACAAAAGATAGCAAAAGACTCAGTGGGCGACGTATTTTATACTTCCATCCAGAGTCACACTTAGGCCATAACCATCGCTCATAACGAACGACTAGAATATCTAATACGAAAGCAATACAAGCACCCACAATGAGCGGAACAAAGGCCGTAAAGATAGCGTCAAGACCACTAGCAATATCACTTATACGTAGTGCCATCATAATCATAATGCCCGCTAGTATAATAGCCCCTATGAGCTGTTTGTAATATTTAAATTCTTTCATAATAACCTACTTCACATAACACTATTAATAAGCTACACCTATATAACTATACGATTCTCACATCGCATACATTACCAAAGCATAATGAACATTGTATGACCTAGTATTGTATGCAAGCTTAGTATAACACAAAAGTCCACCTTGTCGCATGCTCGAATTCCCGATGAACAAGAGAGCATGATTGAAGGTGGACTTATTGTAGGGCTAATCTAGATAAGTCTAGAAATTAACGATGAATATAAACGTCTACACGACGGTTTTCAGCTTTACCTGCTGCTGTAGAGTTAGTTGCAACTGGTTTAACATCACCATTAGCAATACCGATAAGACGATCGGCAGATACACCGTGGTTAACTAAATATTGAGCCACATGTTGTACGCGGCGTTCAGACAAAGCAATGTTGTATTGAGGGTTTGCATCAGTATCAGCGTTACCCATTAATTTAACTTGGTCTTGAGAATATTGGTTAGCAGCATTTACAGCAGCCGTTAAGTTTGGATATTGGTCTGCACGAGCAACATCTTGATCAGAGTCAAAGTAGATAGATTGTACATAGTAGTCCAATTTAGGAGTTTTATATGCAGGCGCCTCTACAGTAGGAGCTGGAGCCGGAGTGTATACAGGAGCTGGTGCTGGAGTGTATACAGGAGCTACGGATTTGTGACCACCGAAACGGTAAGATAATCCTACTACAGGACCTTGGAAGGAAATATTAGACTTATCATCACGTTTAGTATTGATATAACGATACCCTGCATTAATATCCCAGTCTTGGTTAACTTTATAACCTAAACCTGCTTCCCAAGTGGTAGTTCTCTTAGTCCCTACACCCGCTTTACCATAAATGTCTACTTTAGAGCCAAGATTAGCTTTACCAATTACACCTAATTGAGCAATATTATTTGCTTTAGGGAATGTATCACCAGAAATGTGAGCATAACCGCCATATACTGCGAAATTTTTATTCAAGGATTGAGCCAAATTAACTTCTTGCATTCTATCACTATAGCTAGTGCCGAACATTTTATCATTCAAACCATGGTATTGGTATTGCAACGCTGTTTTATCTGTGAAAGCGTATGTTACACCGCCATCAAAGTTCCATTTTGCATCAAAAGTCCAAGCTTTAGTTTTTGCTTTAGAATCAGACGCACCAAGATCAACTTGAAACTCACCTTTATTGAATTGAGTTTGAGGAGTTGCACCTGCTACGGATACACCTACAGCAGCAACTGCCAATAAAGCTAATAATTTTTTATTCATTATAATTCCCTCCCAAAATAGCCCTTAAAATACTTAGGCTTTGGTAATAATATGCTTATATTTTACACAATTTTTCAATATAATTCAATTTCTTAATGAATTTTTGATAAAATTTCAGCTATATCTATCTATAAATATTATAAATATAAATATTAACACCTCTATATTGCCT
>CAMUQE010000105.1 GCA_947096075.1 Veillonella parvula
TATGTATAATAAATGAGATATTATTTTCCGAAGGAAGGTGTTGTTATGGCAGAAGCATTAGGACAAGAACTGTTAATTGATTTATATTCCTGCGATGAAGACGCAATTTCATCCGCTACAGCGGTACAGGAAAGTGTAGCAACCGCATTTGACTTAGCTGAACTTGATGTTGATGAAATCAGTTGTCAGGTTATGGATGAGGAAATCGCCCTTCTTTCTGTCGCACCAGGTTTTCACTTTACATTGCACACATATCCTGCACTTGGTTATGTAGCAGTTGATTTGTATTCCTTCGAGCAAACATTACCGCTTACGTTAATTATGAAAGCCTTACGTAAATCTTTTAGAGCTGAAAAAGTAAAGGCAACAAGTGTGCAACGTGGCGACTTTGGTAACGAACGTGATATGAAGCCACGTCGCAAAACTAAGATTACTACACTTGGTCGTGTTTCTCGTACACGCATCCAACTCAAACAAACAGGAGGCAAGTTGAAAAAACAAAGTGCTAAGGTTATCAAAACATTAGCTAAAAAGAGTGGCCTAAAAAAATAACATAAAATGAAAATGCAAAAAAGCTAGAGGATTTCCTCTAGCTTTTTATTTGGGTTGATATGTAATTCTATTTATATAGCTTATCTACGAACCATCATTTCTTCAAGATTGAGAACATCAGCAATTTCATCAACATCATCACAGATATATTCAGCATCCGCTTCTTTTAACTCAGATTCTGTACCGTAACCATAGGTAACACCGATGGAGATACAGCCAAGTTCATTAGCTGCTTCTACATCGTACTTACGATCTCCAACCATGAATGTCAATCGACGACCATTTTCATCAGTTAATGGGTTACCACATAGCGTGAGAGCTTTTTCAAGAATTTCTTTTTTGTGTAACAATCCCGCTTCGTAATTAGCACCAACAATAACATCAAAGTATGGTGTCAATTCAAAGTGATCAAGAATATCTTTAGCATAATGTTCTGGTTTTGCAGTAGCTACAGCTATAGTATATTGTTCAGTTTTGCATTTAGCCAATAAGTCTACAATATTCGGATATACTTTATTTTCAAATTTACCAATGGTACCATAACGTTCACGGAATTTAAAGTATGTTTCTTCCGCTTGCTCAAAGGTCAGACCACAATATTCTTGAAAAGCATCTACCAATGGTGGTCCTAAGAACAATTGTAATGTTTCTTCATCAGGTACAGTATAACCAAAATGTTCCAATGCAAATTTAATGCTTTTAAGAATACCTTCTTGAGAGTCAGTTAAAGTTCCATCTAAATCAAATAATATCGTTTTCTTCATATTATTTCTTTAAAGCCTCTTTCAATGTATGCCATGCAAGAACTGCACATTTTACACGTGCTGGCATGTTAGAAATATTTTGTAGAGCCATAGCATCTTCTAATTCTTCTAACTCATTTTCATCGGTAATCTCTTTTTTAATCATACCTAAGAAAATTTCAACCAAACGAAGCGCTTCCTCAACGGATTTTCCCTTAATAATATCAATCATCATAGATGCAGATGCTTGGCTAATAGCACAGCCAGAACCTGTATATGCAGCATCTTTAATGATACCATCTACTACATTGAGTTGTAATGTTAAATCATCACCACAACTAGGGTTATGGCCATGTTCAGAATTTGTAAATTCAGCTAATTCATGCTTATTACGTTTATCTTGGTTATGTTCCAAAATAAGTTCCGTATATAATTGATCCATTTCCATTGTGGCAATTCTCCTAATCTTTAAAACCCATTACTGAACGAACAGTCTTCAATACTTCAAGGAACGCGTCTAAATCTTCCTTGCGAGTGTATAAGTACATGCTTAAACGAGTGGATGCAGATACATTGTAGAACGCACCTAATGGTTGTGCACAATGATGACCAGAACGAACGCAGATGCCCTTAGAATCCAAAATTGTAGCTACATCATGAGGATGTACATCATCTACAGTGAACGCAATTACGCCATGTTTTTCCTTAGGGTTTTGAGAACCAATAACATGAACATGTGGCAATTCAACAATCTTTGGAAGAATATAAGCTACTAACTCCTCTTCATATGCTTCTATAGCATCCATGCCAAAAGATTCCAAATAATCAATAGCTGCATGCAAGGAAACGGCACCATCAGCATTTGGAGTACCGGCCTCAAACTTATATGGAAGCTCATTGAATGTAGCAGTTTGTTCTTTTACATACTCAATCATATCTCCACCCAATAGAAATGGAGGCATAGCTTCTAATAATTCACGTTTACCGTATAGTACACCAATCCCTTGAGATGCACACATTTTATGACCAGAAAATACGAAGAAATCGCAATCTAATGCTTGAACGTCAATTTTTTTATGAGGTGTAGATTGAGCACCGTCTAGAACAACAATAGCACCTACAGAATGAGCCTTCTCAGTTAATTCTTTCACAGGGAATTCCATACCAAGCACGTTACTAACATGAGCGAAAGCAACAATTTTAGTCTTTTCATCAATTTTATTGATTTCACCAGCTTTTAAGTGCCCATGTTCATCAAGATACATGTATTCTAAGGTTGCCCCTGTTTGCTCTGCTACGTATTGCCATGTTACAAGATTTGCATGATGTTCAGCAACAGTAATGACAATCTTGTCACCTTTTTTCACATTATGAAGGCCATAGCTGTGTGCAATCAAGTTCATTGACTCCGTACTATTACGTGTAAATATAACCTCTTCGCGTTCGCGAGCATTGATAAATTCAACTACGCGATCTCGTGCATTTTCATAGTCTTCAGATGCTTCAATGGCTAAAATATGAGAACCACGATGTGGGTTACCATTACGTTGTGTCATATGTTCCACAACACGGTCAATTACGGACTGTGGAATTTGTGCAGTAGCACCACTATCTAAATAGATAACACGGTGCCCATTATGCTCTTTATGTAATATAGGAAAGTCTTTGTATGCTTCTGCAATTGGTCTCATAAAAACGCCTCTTTATATTTTATTACGTACAGCTACTAAAGCCGCTTCTTCAATCGTTTCATCACCAATGCGATCAATAATAGGTCGAATCATAGATTCAACAATGATATGTTTTGCTTCTACCTCACTAAAGCCACGGCTCATGATATAGAACAATTTATTATGATCAATTTGGCCTGCACTTGCTGCATGATTACCAACTACATTATCTTCTTTACACAATAAAAGTGGTAAAGAAATAGATTTTACAGTTGGATCTAACAATAAGCAAGTATCTTCTTCCGCCCCTTCAGAAGCAGTCGCACCACGAAGGAAATCAAGAGTGCCACGGAAGGATTTTTTTGAATTACCGCTTAGAGCACCTAAGGTATGAATATCACTAAATGATTTTTTACCACCATGACTCATAACCATAGAAATATCAAATTTTTGCTCTTTATTACCAAGATAAGCAATGTCATGAACCATACGAGATTCTTGGCCTACTAAATCATGATAGTAATTCAAGATGTTTTCACTACCACCAATTTCAATATTGATGTATTCTACATCTGCTTTATCTTCTAATTTAGTGTATCTATGCTCGATATGTTGTACATGTTCAGGCAAAAGATTTACCTTTTTTACCACAACCTTACCAGCTTCTTTAACATCATACTCGTTTAAATAGCTAACATTTGTCAATGCATCGCCAGAACCAGTTACATAGAATTGTACTTCTAGTTCAGCACCTTCACCAACGATAAATTGAAAACGATTTGCCACACGAGCATTAGCATCAATGCGGATGCCTACAACTTCCTTTGCCTTAGCCGGAACATTGATAGCATAACCTTCTGCATTATCTACCAACGCTTGAACAGCATCCTTATTAGCACCTTCATATTTAGCATCTAACAGTGCTGTTCCAGTAGGCAACGGTGAAAGTATATTTTGATTCGCTTCTACAGCGATGGATTGTACAGATGTATCCTCTCCAGCTAGAGAGCTTACAGTATGGTTAACACGTAACCATCTGAATGTCGGTCTAGGGAGTTCATTAAATAGTAATTCGCTCATAATTCCTCCTTAACCGATAGAACCTTCTAATTCGAGATTAATTAGATTGTTCATTTCTACAGCATACTCAAGTGGTAATTCTTTGGAGATTGGCTCAACGAAACCACGAACGAGCATTGCACGAGCTTCTTCTTCACTAATACCACGTGTCATAAGATAGAAAATCGCTTCGTCGGAAATACGACCGATTTTAGCTTCATGACCTAAATCCACATTATCGTTTTCTACGATAATAGCTGGAATTGTATCAGATTGAGACTCTGCATCAAGCATCAATGATTCACAAGATACAGTCGCTTTGGAATGTTCTGCTTTAGGACCAATTTTCAAAAGGCCACGGTAGATAGCAGCACCACCGGATTTGGAAATAGATTTAGAGTTTACATTACTTGTTGTGTAAGGAGCATTATGAACTACCTTACAACCAGTATCAAGGAATTGGCCCTCACCAGCAAATGTTACACCTGTGAATTCAGCATGTGCACCTTCACCGTTAAGGATACTCATTGGATACAAGCAAGATACCTTAGAACCGAAGGAACCAGATACCCACTCAATAGTACCACCTTTACCTACAACACAACGTTTTGTGTTAAGGTTATACATATTTTTGGACCAGTTTTCAATTGTAGAATAACGCAATGTAGCATTATCCTTTACGAACAATTCAACGGCACCTGCATGAAGGTTAGATACATCGTATTTAGGAGCGGAACAGCCTTCGATAAAGTGCAATTTAGCTCCTTCTTCTACAATGATCATCGTATGTTCAAACTGACCAGCACCTGGTGCATTTAAACGGAAGTAGGATTGCAATGGAATCTCTACTTGTACACCTGCTGGAACGTATACGAAGGAACCACCAGACCAAACGGCACCATGAAGGGCAGCCCATTTATGGTCTGTAGGCGGAATTAATGTCATCCAGTATTTTTTTACGATTTCTTCATGCTCATGTAATGCTGTTTCGATATCAGTATAGATAACACCTTGCTTAACAAGATCTTCTTGAATACTGTGGTAAACAACCTCAGAATCATATTGAGCACCAACACCAGCTAGAGATGTTTTTTCCGCTTCTGGAATACCTAAGCGGTCAAAAGTACTTTTAATTTCTTCTGGAACTTCATCCCAGTTTTCTTTCATATCTACTTTAGGCTTAACATACGTATGAATATTTGCCATATCCAAGCCCGAGATATCAGGAATCCAATTTGGAATGCCCATACGATTATAGATTTCCAAAGATTTTAAACGGAAATCGAGCATCCATTCTGGTTCATTTTTATTAGACCAAATTTCGCGGATAATATCTTCTGTTAAACCGGCGTCAGAGATATAAGAATATTCAAATTCATTCTTTATATCATAGACGCCACGGTCCATATCCGCGACTTGGGTTTTCTTTCTTTCTTCCATTATGCCTCCTATGCTAATGCTTTGTATGCGTCGTAACCTTTTTCTTCGATTTCACGTACAAGAGAAGCATCACCAGTTTTAACAATCTTGCCATTAATCAATACATGAACATAGTCTGGTTTTAGTTTTTGCAAGATTTGGTTATGATGAGTAATGATCAATACAGCATTTTCTTCGTTATGGAAACGTTGTACCCCTTCAGATACGATACGAACCGCATCTACGTCAAGGCCAGAATCAGTTTCATCAAGAATAGCTAATTTAGGATTCAAAATGGACATTTGAAGAATTTCATTCTTCTTGCGTTCACCACCAGAGAAGCCTTCGTTTACATAACGTTGCGCATAGGATAAATCAAAGGACAATTCATCCATTTTTTCTTTCAATTCTTTTTTGAAAGATAAAGCACGAACGTTTTCACCAGTAATTGTGGATTTAGCTGTACGAATGAAGTTTTCTACAGTAATACCAGGAATAGAAATTGGATTTTGGAAGGACATAAAAATACCCGCTTTTGCACGATCGTTTACTGCATCTTCCGTAATATCCTTACCATCAAAAATAATAGAACCACTATCTACTGTATATGTAGAGTTACCCATGATTGCATTAGCAAGTGTAGATTTACCAGCACCATTTGTCCCCATTACAACGTGAATTTCACCTTTATTAATTGTTAAATCAATGCCTTTCAAGATTTGTTTCTCTTCAACAGATACCTTTAAATCTTTTATCTGAAGTAATTCAGCCAAAATGTTCACTCCTTTTATTTGTATGTAACCATAAGAAACATACACTCGTTATATATAAAACGTATATACTGACACATATAAAAAGGCGGTACGCACTAACGTGAATACCGCCGTAATTCTCGCCAACTTAGCAAGTATGTGCATAACAATCTACACTCATTATACATTCTTATCTAAATGATAGCAAGATATTCCTACTAAAATATACAGGAATTAAAAGAATATCAAGTATTACATATATTGATAGATTATTATTAATATTAATTCTCATCCTATTCGATTCTCAATA
>CAMUQE010000106.1 GCA_947096075.1 Veillonella parvula
GCTAACACATCTATTACTATAAACTGTAATCAATTAGTATATATAAAATAGTCGTTGATATCAATTTATATTATCCAAGTAATTCTTTAACAATGTTATTGACAATCTTACCATCTGCACGCCCTTTTGTTTTTGGCATTACATGTTTCATAACATTACCCATATTTACGTTATCACCACATGCAGCAATGGCTTCTTGTACAATTATACGAATTTCATCTTCTTTCAATTGCTCTGGTAAGTATTTTTCTAATACAGCCATTTCTTCTTTTACATGACTAATTAAATCCTCACGGCCCGCTTTTTCAAATTCTGTTAAAGAATCTTGACGAGTTTTCATTTCCTTAGCTAAAATACCAAGAATGTCAGCATCATCTAACTCAATTTTGTCATTAATTTCTGTATTTTTTATGGCACTATTGACCATACGAATTACAGATAACGCTATTTTACCTTCTTCACGAGCTTTCATGGCTGCTTTCATATCTTCCTTTAATTGATCTTTTAAACTCATAATTCCTCCCTGTTTATATAATAAAGAAACCCTAATTCTGGATTTCATGAAGCCATGAAAAGGCAGAATTAGGGTAATCATCTTATGCTCTGAATTTGCGTTTTCTTGCTGCTTCAGATTTTTTCTTTCTTTTTACGCTTGGTTTTTCATAGTGTTCGCGTTTTCTTACTTCAGACAAAACACCCGCTTTTTGGCAGGAGCGTTTGAATCGACGAAGAGCACTTTCAAGCGTTTCGTTTTTACCGACTTTGATTTCAGACATCTATATCCCTCCCTCCAAAAATAATCTCGGGAAGTGCTGATAATTTACATACGCACATATAATATTATATGTATAGGTATAGATATTGTCAATATTTTCAAGTATATTTTATAGGCTTTTTAATGAGTATTATAAAAAGAATACATAATACTCAAAATTAAGCTTCTGGCCAGCCCATTTCTTCTCCACCTAAAAGGTGTGCATGCATATGGAATACAGTTTGGCCTGCTTTTTCACCAGTATTAAAAATCAAACGATAACCATCTTTAGAAATGCCAAGCTCTTTTGCTACATCACGAACAAATGGCAGTAACCCTTCAACATAATCTGCATTCTTTTCATTAAGATGTGCAATATTAGACACATGATTTTTAGGCACGATTAATACATGAACTTTTTTTACAGGTTGAATATCATGAAAAGCATAGAATTTATCATTTTCTAACACTTTTTTAGACGGAATTTCACCATTAATAATTTTGCAAAAAATGCAGTCACTCATAATCTGACTCCTTACTCAATAATTAAATAATTATCTTCTAAATCTACAACAGTTCCACCAACGAGATCACCAATTTTACGTGTCCCATCAGACTTAACTTTACCATTTACATACTCATTTGTTAAGCCCATGTAGTAACCATTCTCTTCTTTTTCGATGAGAATCTCACCATGCTTACCAATGCGAGATTTTGCGTACATTTCATAACCAGATTGGCTAAGGCCATTTAAAAGTGCTACGCGAGTCTTCTTCACTGCTTCTGGTATTTGATCAGGCATAGTTGCTGCAGGTGTACCTTCACGAATGGAATATGGAAATGCATGGATATGAGTAAATCCTATTTCACGAACAGTGTTTAACGTTTCCTCAAAGTCTTCATCGGTCTCTTGTGGAAAACCAGCAATAATGTCAGTTGTAATTGATAAGTCTTTAATACGAGAACGTAAACTTGTAATCAAGTCTTTATATTCTTGTAATGTATAATGGCGTTTCATCAACTTTAATACATGGTCAGAACCAGCTTGTAGTGGTAAATGTAAGTGTGGACAAACACGTTTATTGGTAGCCATTAATTCTACTAACTCATCAGAAACCTCTACGGATTCAATGGACCCGAAACGAATGCGGTATAAATTAGGAATCTCTAATAAAGCTTTTACTACATCAGCTAATGTTGGACGACCTGGTAATTCGACACCGTAATTACCCAAATGTATGCCAGTTAATACAATTTCATGGAATCCATGATCTACTAAACGTTTTGCCTCTTGTACAATATCATCAACTTTACGAGATTTTAATTTTCCTCGAGTATAAGGAATGATACAAAAGGCACAATAGTTATTACAACCTTCTTGAATTTTCATGAACGCACGAGCCTTATCAGATTCATTACCAAATAATGGCATTTCCTCAAAGTTAGACTCTTTCATAATATCTCGAACAGCATTGATTTGTCGTTCTGTAGACTCTAATTGTTCTACTAGCTCAACGATTTTAGAACGATTATTTGTACCGATGACGAGATTAACTCCATCGATAGCGGCAATCGCATCCGGATCAAGCTGTGCATAGCAACCAGTTACGATTACATAAGCGTCTTCATTTTGACGCTTTGCTTTACGAATTAACTGACGAGATTTTTTTTCCCCCATATTCGTTACAGAACATGTATTAATTACATATATATCAGCTTTTTCATCGAAGTCTACCGCTTCGTAATTATTTTGTAAAAATAAACCTTTCATAGCATCCGTATCATATTGATTTACACGGCACCCCAAGGTTGTAAAAGCAACGGTTTTCATTACACCTCTCTATTCTTGTTTAATTTATAGTTCTAATTCATATTGAATCATCGCTAATGATCCAATGGCAGCAGTTTCAGCTCGCAAAATTGTATTACCAAGCGATACCGATTTTCCACCACTCTCTATAATAGCATTGATTTCCTTCTCTTGATAGCCCCCTTCAGGACCTATACAAATTAAAATATCAGTAATTGACTCATCAGAATGTACCGTTTTAAGTAGGTTTTTAATTGTATGTCCATCTTCATTCTCATAAGCTACCAATTTTAGAGCTTCAGATTCAATGTCTAATACTTGTAAAAGGGTCTCTCCTACTACAAGTGTGGGTAACTGATTTCGTCCGCATTGTTGAGCCGCCTCAAGCATAATTTTCTCCCAACGAGATGCTTTTGCTTCTAATTTTTTATCATCGTACTTAGCTACACAATTCGTTGTAGAAACTAAATATATTGTATCCACATTAAGCTCTGTAGCCTTTTGTAATACCCATTCCAATTTTTCACCTTTTAATAAGGATTGAACAAGAATAGTACGATAGGAAGACACATTAGATTCTACATATTCAATTAGTTTTGCTTGTGCCTTACCGTCTATTTCATCAGTAATCTGATACATGCCACAACGATTATCACTACCTGTAACCGTTATAGGTTTCTCAATATTATGACGAAATACATGAAGCACATGATGTGTCACATCTATCGGTAATTCTATTATTTCATCTAATTGTGTAGGAATAAATATTTTTTTCATAGTTTTTTTAACGCAAAGGTGTGCCATGGGCCAGCAACGCGTTCCTCAATAATATGCCAGTCTTTCTTAATATATGGCATGATTTCATCATAACGGTCATCAATAATTCCACTAATGATTAAAACACCTTGATCATCAAGCTTTCTACCGATTTGAGGCAATAAAATTTTTAATGGATCTACAGTTAAATTAGCTATAATCAGTTGAGCTATTTCATTAAAATCAGTATCTAAATCACCACAAATAATTTTTGCATCTATTTGATTATTTTCACAATTAATTTTAGCTTGATTTGCAGCGTATTCCTCAATATCGATACCTACAAGTTTTTTAATACCTAAATGAGCTGCTACTAACAAAAGTATTCCTGTACCCGTACCGATATCTAAACAAGTTACCTTATCAAGATTCATAGACTCACTATAAACTTTTAAAAGCTCTGCACAAGTTCTAGTCGTTTCATGGGAACCAGTACCAAAGGAAATATCCGAATCAATTTCTATAATTATTTTATTATCAGCGTTATCATATTCTTGCCAAGCAGGTTTAATTACGATATTTGGTAATATTTCTGTAGGTTCAATGTATTGTTGCCAAGAATTTAACCAAGTAGATTCGTCTAGTATATGTGCATCTATTGATTTCACCGTAATATTTGCCTCTGTAAGGCGTTTTTCTAAGTCTGATACAATCACATCAGCATCAAGTGTTGAATCAGCGTAGAGCGTTAATTTTATTAAATTAGGTTCTTCTTCAATATCTTCTTCTATAATTCCATTATCTGCGTAATCGTCAAAAAGAGTAGTCACCTCATCGGTGGCTACTCTTTCACAGACAATGGATATTTCTATCCATTGCATATATGCTCCTTTATAGAGAATGTGATGGAACGAACCATTCCTTCACATGAGCTTTTCATTTCGTTAAACAGTCCTTGATTTTTTCAAAGAGACTTTTGCTCACTTGTAAATTATTAACATCTTCATTACTTTCATTTGCAAAGCGTAATAATAATTCACGTTGAGCCTCGGTCAACTTCTTAGGCGTTTGGACAGTTACCACAATGTGTTGGTCCCCTCGTTGGTTAGGGTTACGCAAATATGGAATACCTTTGCCCTTTACGCGGAATGCCGTTCCCGTTTGAGTACCTTCCGGAATCTTTAACTCTACTTTACCATCTAAGGTGTTAACTTGTATAGTCGCACCAAGAGCAGCTTGAGCAAAGCTAATATTTACACGGCTAATAACGTCATTACCATTTCGTTCAAATTCCTTATGAGGACGAACAAAGATATATACATAAAGATCCCCTTTAGGACCGCCTAAAATACCTGGTTCCCCTTCATTAGCTACACGTAAACGAGACCCACTATCTACACCGGCTGGAATCTTAATAGAAATCTTACGTTTAGCCAACATTTCACCAGTGCCACGACACTTAGAACAAGGCTTTTCAATGCTTTTACCAGAACCATGACAGCGAGAACAAGTGCGAACGGATTGCATACGTCCAAATGGAGTATTTTGAATAACCGCCTCTTGACCAGAACCATGACAGTTTGGACAAGTATCGACACGAGAGCCTGGTTCACCACCAGTACCATGACAGTGATCACATTCTTCATGACGATGCACTTCGATTTCCATAGATTTACCAAAGGCCGCATCTTCAAAGGATATATCGATATCTTCACGCAAGTCATTACCTTTTTGAGGGCCTTGTTGTTGACGACCACCGCCAAACATGCCCCCAAAAATATCGCCAAAGATATCACCAAAGCCACCAGCTTGTCCACCAAAACCGCCAAAGCCGCCTTGGAAACCGCCAGCCCCAGCGCCGCCTCCTTGTTTGAAGGCGTCGTGGCCAAATTGGTCGTATTGAGCTTTTTTAGTTTCGTCAGACAATACTTCGTATGCTTCGTTAGCTTCTTTAAACTTTGCTTCTGCTTCCTTTGGATTGTCTTTATTTACGTCTGGATGGTATTGGCGAGCCTTTTTACGGAAGGCTTTTTTGATTTCATCTTGAGAGGCATTTTTACTAACCCCTAGGATGTCATAATAATCTCGTGCCATTCGTTACCAACCCTTCTTATTTCTTGTCGTCATCCACTACTGTGTAATCAGCATCAACTACATTGTCATCAGATTTTGTTTGTTGTTGACCTTGATCTGTAGCATCAGCTGCTTGTTGAGCTTGTTGAGCTGCTGCATACATTTGTTCTGCTAATTTATGTAATGGTTGTTCCAAAGCTTCACTATCTTTTTTGATGTCTTCGATATTGCCAGCTTCGATAGATTTTTTCAATTTATCTTTCGCTTCTTCTACTTCTTTCATCAAAGCAGCATCGCCTTTACCTTCAAGATCTTTCAATGCTTTTTCAGCTTGGTATACCAAGGAGTCTGCATTGTTTTTAATATCTAATTCTTCTTTTCTAGCTTTATCTTCTGCTGCATGAGCTTCAGCTTCTTTAACCATGCGGTCAATTTCTTCTTCTTTCAAGCCGCTAGAAGAAGTAATGGTAATTTTTTGTTCTTTTTGAGTCCCCAAATCTTTAGCTTTTACATGTACGATACCATTAGCATCGATGTCGAATGTTACTTCGATTTGAGGAACCCCACGAGGAGCAGCTGGGATACCATCCAAGTTGAAACGACCCAATGTTTTATTATCTGCTGCGAATTCACGTTCACCTTGTAATACATGGATATCTACAGATGGTTGGTTATCTGCTGCAGTAGAGAATACTTGAGATTTAGATGTAGGGATTGTAGTGTTACGATCGATAATACGTGTGAATACGCCACCCATTGTTTCGATACCAAGGGACAATGGCGTTACGTCAAGTAACAATACGTCTTTAACTTCACCTACTAATACGCCACCTTGAATAGCAGCACCAATAGCTACACATTCATCAGGGTTAACATTTTTAGTTGGTTCTTTACCCAATACTTTTTTGATTGCTTCTTGTACAGCTGGAATACGGCTAGAACCACCAACTAACAATACTTTATCGATATCGGATGCAGATAAACCAGCATCGCTCATAGCTTTACGAGTAGGTTCAATAGTCGCTTGTACTAAATCAGCAGTTAATTCTTCAAATTTAGCACGAGTTAACGTTACATCCAAGTGTTTA
>CAMUQE010000107.1 GCA_947096075.1 Veillonella parvula
CCATGCCGAAGAGATAAAATGAATATAAACTCATAATAAATTATTTAAATTTCATTTATGAGATTATATTCATTTTATCTCTTCGGCATGGTATAAAATAAGCCCGTATTTTATATAAACTTGTGATATGAATCACTATAAAGTCCATTACTACGCTGTTTTTGCAATGTCTATAATTATGAAAAATAAATGAAAATGCTTGATAGTGTATTAAAGGTTTTGATATACTTATAACATTGAAAATTTTAAAATTCTCGTATGACTTACCATATGATAAAACATCGAGGGAGCATTAATATTAATATAGTTTATAGGAGAAAGTATGAATAAGATTTTAAAGTGGTTTGGAGCAAATCAAAAACTGTTACGTAGTAGTATCTGAGTTCGCTAAGAATAATGGTGGTAAAAAGAAAATTGTTGTAGCAGCAATCTTGGCTGCATTAGCAATGACTAATACTAGCATCTCTATGGCGGCAAATACTTTGCCTACAAATCTGCATGCAACAGCAGTAGGCTTAGGGGCTGGTGCTTCTGTTACTGGTGACAAAGCTGTAGGTTTCGGTCAAAATGCAGCAGCTGCTGGTGGATATTCTATTGCAATAGGTTCTAATTCTAGTACCAGTGTTAACAGTCCACAAGGAATCGCTATTGGTGGGGGTAATACTGCTAATGAAGGTGCAAGAGTAATTGGGGAACAAGCAATTGCCATTGGGGGAAATACAATAGCTCAAGGTAACTCTTCTACTGTTATTGGTGGCGATGATGTAGTTAAAGCTGATGGTATAAAAGTTGTTTATACTACGAATAATAGTGAGAATAAGACTGGAGATTTTCGTAGTGCTGTTCAAAGCTTAACAGGCTTTGATATGAGAAATCCGCTATATACAACGGCAACGGCTAGCGAATCTGGTATCACATTAGGTATGAAAGGTCAGTCTGGTAATGTGGGCATTGCAATTGGTACTGGTGCAAATGCGAAGGATCGTTTATCAGGAACTTCTAGTGGTGCTTCTGGTCAAGCCAATGATGATGTAAAAAATGCTATTGCCATTGGCACAGGGGCTAGGGCAAATCGTGATAATGCTATTGCCATCGGTGGTTGTTCTAATACTGATGTAGGTGGTACAAAACAATCTAGCTATACATTGCCAAATAACGTTGTTGCTTCCTGGGCTGGTGGTGATAAAACATTGCCAGGTGACGTCGTATCTTTTGGTTCTAAAGGGTATGAGCGTCAGTTGAAACACGTGGCTCCTGGTAAAGTAAGTGCTACTTCCACAGATGCAATTAATGGCTCTCAACTTAGTGCTATTGTAGATCAAATCGCTTATAAATATATATCTATAAAATCTTCTGATGTTGCTAATAAAGATAATACTGGTGCTACGGCAACTAATTCCATTGCTATTGGTACGACAAACCAAACACGTCAAATTAATTATGTTGCTGCAGGTACTGCTGATACAGATGCAGTAAATGTGGCACAGTTAAAGAATGTTAATCTAGCTTTTACAGGTGATACTGGTTCAGGTGATGTGAATCTTGCTAATAGTAAATTAGCTGTAAATGGTGATAATACATACATTACAACTACAGCTAAAGGTAAGAAAATTACAGTTTCTGGTAAAAAGCAAGATATTACTGTAGCAAATGGTAGCGCTACAGCATCGACTGGTATGGCGGATTCTGCTAACGTAGCTAATGCTATTAATCAAGCGATTGATCAAAATAAATACGGGTGGAATCTCTCTGCTAATGGAGAAACTACATCAGTGGCGGTTGAAAAAGGTAATACAGTAGATTTTTCTGGTGACGATAATGTTGCGGTTGCTAGAAATGATAAGAAAATTTCTGTAGCCTTGAAAAAAGATCTTTCTAAATTAAACAGTGTATCTTTCAATAATGCTGGTGGTAATGAAACCGTTAAAATTGATGGTGACAAAGGTATCAATGCTGGGAATTTGAAAGTTGCCAATGTAGCAGATGGTGTTGTTGATAAAGATGATGTCAATGTATCTCAATTGAAAAAAGTTGACGATAAAGCAGAAGCTAATAAAACTGCTATTGATACAAATAAAACTGCAATCGCTAAAAATGCAGGGGATATTGTAACAAATAAGTCTGATATTGCAACCAATAAAGACAATATTGCGACGAATAAACAAAAAATTGCGGACAATAAAACTGCAATTGATAAGAATGCAGGCGATATTGCGACAAACAAAGCTGATATTACAACTAATAAGGATAACATCGGCAAAAACACGACAGCTATCACTCGTAAGATTTCCTTAGGTGGTAACTCTGGTTCTACCAATGAAAAATCCTTGAGTACAGGTGATGTGAAATTTAATGTTAAAGGTGAAAACGGTCTTACTAAGGTTGCTAATGGCGACGATGTGACTATTAAACTTGATGATACGACTGAAGGTAAAATTGATAATGCAGCTGATCGAGATTTGAGTAATTTGACACCTGACGGTAAGCAACAGGTTAAGGATTTAGCAGCATGGAATGTAGTCGCTAATAATGAAACGGCTGAAAAGGTTGAAGGTGGCAACACTGTTAAGTTTATCGATGGTGATAACATTTCTATCACTCAAAATGGAAAAGACTTCACCGTTTCTACTAAGAAAGATGTAACTTTTGATACGGTAACCGCTACTCAAACGATTACAGCACCAAAAGTGAAAGCGACAACTGGAGTTGAAACACCTCAAGTAACAGGCTTGACTAACACTACATGGGTTCCAGGTCAAACACAACCTGTATCTGGTCGTACTGCCACAGAAGACCAGTTGAAACACGTTGATGATCAAGTAGAGGAAAATAAAGCCAATATCGCTGATAATACAGATAAGATTGGCAAAAATGCTGATGCTATTGCTGATAATAAGCAAAAAATAGCTGATAATAAAGCTGCAATTGATAGAAATGTTGCTGATATCGCTACCAATAAAGATAATATTGCGACGAATAAACAGAATATTGCTGATAACAAAGCGGCAATCTCTAAAAATGCTGGCGATATTGCAACTAATAAAGCTAATATTGATAAAAATACAGAAGCCATTGCTCGCAAGATTTCTTTAGGTGGTAACTCTGGTTCTACCGCTGAAAAGTCTTTGAGCACAGGTGATGTGAAATTCAATGTTAAAGGGGAAAATGGTCTTACTAAGGTTGCTAATGGTGACGATGTCACTGTTAAACTCGATGATGTGACTAAAGGTAAAATCGATAATGCAGCAAATCAAGACTTGAGCAACTTAACAGATGCTGGTAAACAACAAGTTAAAGATATATCTGCATGGAATGTAACGGCTGCTGGCGGTACCATTGAAAAAGTACAAGGTGGAGATACTGTAAAATTCCAAGCTGGTGATAATCTTGTAGTTAACCAAGATAGAACTACTTTCACATATGGCTTGGCTAAAGACTTGAAAGGTCTAAACAGTGTTACCGTAGGTGATGAAAACGGTGTATCTACTAAGATTACCCCTGCAGGTACAACTGTGAAAGATGCAGCTGGCAACTCTACTGTAATTAAGGGTGGTGGCATGACTATTACTCCAGCAGATGCAACAGCTAGCCCTGTATCCCTTACTGTAGACGGCTTAAATAATGGTGCAACCAAATTCATGGGGTAGCGCCTGGCACAGATGATACTGATGCAGTAAATGTTAGCCAATTGAAAGTATCTAATGCTGGTTTACAAGAAGCTGTTAATCGTGTAGGTACTGAAACACAACGTGTTGGTGCTCATGCGACAGCTATGGCAGCGTTGAAACCAATTCAATACGATCCATTGGAACCAACTCAAATTATGGCTGGTATTGGCAACTACCGTGGTGAAACTGCGGGGGCTATCGGTATTGCTCACTACCGAACTGAAGATACTATGTTCAACGTAGGTGTTTCACTTGGTACTAGCCACAATATGGTAAATGCAGGTGTAACGCATAAATTTGGTGGTAGTCGTGAAAGAAAAGACGCTATTCCAGAACGTTATAAAGCAGGTCCTATTAGCTCTGTTTATGTAATGCAAGACGAAGTATCTAGCCTCAAAAAAGAGAATAGTAATCAAAAAACTATTATTGCTAATCAAGCAGCACGTCTAAATACATTAGAAGCTGAAAATGAACGTCAACGTCAAGAATTGGCTGAGACTAAACAAGGCTTAGATGACTTGCGTGCAGTAGTAAATCAACTATTAGCATCTAAAGGTTAAAAGTTGAGAGCTAGTTTTGATAATAGTTTAAGATAATCATTTTCCTGTAAACTTAAAGAACCTCTTATACACTGTTATACCTGATAGGTTACATAGATTTTGTATAAGAGGTTCTTTTGTTATTTTGATATATATTCTTATTTAAAATGCATAATGTATAAATGACTTCTCATGTGTTATATGATATAATACAATAGATATAAGAAGTGAAGTAATGCCTTTACTATATGATCTTACATGAATAGGAGATAGGATGTTAGACCGTATACAACGATGGCTTTCAATAGATACCATGTTACCTGTTGCAGAACGATTAGGACCTGTAGGAACTACAAAGCAGCTATATGGTAATTATTTAAAAATAGCTTGGCCAGCTACATTACAAGGCTTGATGTTACAATTTATGACGGCCATCGATTTGGCGATGGTTGGTGCCTTAGGTGCGTCAGCTCTTGCTTCGGTAGGCATTATGGGACAACCTGAGATGGTAATGCTCATCTTCTGTCGAGCCTTATCCATTGCTGTGACGGCAATTATAGCTCGTCGTAATGGTGAAGGTGATGTAGATGGTATGAATGCCGTGCTCAAGCAGTCTATTTTATTGAATTTTTTGATTTATGTACCGTTATTATTGATATGTTTCTTAAATTTAGAGCATATTCTACGTTTTACAGGTGCTGAAGATGGCTATATTGAAACAGCTGTTTGGTATGGTCGTTTCATAGTTATTAGTTTAATCTTTCAGTCTTTTAGTCAAATCGTAGGGGCTGCACTCATTGGATATGGTAATACTAAAGTTATTTTTAAATCTAATGTAGTAGGGAATATTTTGAATACAATAATGAACTTCTTCTTGATTTATGGTATTGGTTTCTTCCCTGAACTTGGTGTTATGGGGGCAGGGGTTTCCACCATGATCAGTAGTGCGATTATTGCATTATTGTTGTTGCGTACGATTTCACAACATACTGCTACTGGATTAACATTGCGCCATCCGTCGAAGTGGATTTTTGAAAGACCTGTACTTCATACGATGTTTCATGTAGGTGGCAGTTCCTTGGGGGAACAGTTCTTTGAACGGTTCGGTATGTATACATACACTATGATCGTGGCTTCCTTAGGTGCAGTACCTTTGGCCGCGCATTACGTATGTATGAATCTAATGGATATATTTTATTATTTTGCGATGGGACTTGGCTTTGCAGGCGCGTCACATACGGGTCAAAATCTTGGGCATAAAAGGCCGGATATTGCACGTACTTATGGTAAAATTGGTGCTCGTATCGGTTTAGTCGTGGGCCTTGTAAGTGCATTAATCTTTATTGGCCCTGGTGATTTTTTAGTACAGTTATATACTCGTGAAAGTGATGTTGTTACCCTTTCTGCTACTTTGATGGGCATTATGGCAATCGCTGCATTTCCTCAAGCATTACAACAAGTATACTCCGGTGTGTTGAAAGGTGCAGGGGATACATATTACATCATGAAATATTCTCTTGTGAGCGTAGCAATCATTCGGCCTATCATTACATATCTATTGTGTATTACATTAGGTTTAGGCCTCTTTGGGGCATGGTTATCTTTGTGCTTTGATCAGTCTCTAAGGTTATGTTGTTCTTATTTTAGATTTATTCAAGGAGCATGGCAACATAAGGTTGTTTAATGAGATGTAAATATAGTTTTAATTTAACTTTTGCTTTATATTAAAAATAGGCTTCATGTAAATGTTAAAATTTAAAATACTAATACTCGATATAATTTTAAACGGCAGATAATAATTATATATTTTGTTGATTATTCTTTTTTACATTGAAAGTTTTAGAAGAATTCATGAAAAAATAGTGAAAAAATGACACATTGGGGAATGTGTTATCTGACCAGAAACTTCTGATTTCACGTATATATGTAAGGGATATACATATGAAATGATAAAAGCCTCCTTAGTGTATAAGGGGGCTTTTATTTGTTCAATTATAGTTAGATCTATTAGTGGATATAATAATGATTTTGATGAACTTACAGGACCAGTGATTTTATTGTTGTTAGAGAATCTTAAAAAAGATAAATAGTATTACAATTACTGGACTATAATATGTGCAGAGAATCGCAGTGATTAGGCAATATAGAGGTGTTAATATTTATATTTATAATATTTATAGATAGATATA
>CAMUQE010000108.1 GCA_947096075.1 Veillonella parvula
ACTTGTAGTACTCTGTGTCGTTGATTCAGCACTGGTACTCGTACCTACTAAATCATTCATGTTAAGTGTAGGCTCTGCATGGGCAACACCACCCAACGCAGCTGCGGCAAGAAATGCAGCAGTAACCTTACATTTTTTGGATGATTTCATGAATTAGCTCTCCGAACTAGATTTCTAATAATAATTTATAATTTTAAAGTTAATTAATATTTATATAGTTTAACATAAATCGATGTAATTGTACAATTTTGAGGATTTGCTTCCACTTTTGAAAGTAGTTTTGATAATGAATTATAAAATAATATTAATTATTTTTGAATATAAGAAAAGGACTAGAAAACGTATATTTTTGAACTATACCTCTTAAATTATGTCCAATTTTAGGTCAGTTCAGAACACGTATATTCTAGTCCTTTTACTATATCTACTAGTGTGACACTAGCTTTCACCATCATAAGAGTCATTAATCAATTAGTCGCTAAATGTTAACTATTAGTTACTAACCGCTAATCATTGAAACTCGTCATAAACAATCAACGATCAATGATCTATGAATCATCAATCATCAATAATCAATGATCAGCCATCAATCATTTATAAGTTATAAGCTATAATGGCTGGTTAATTTTATGATCTATTTAGCGATACTATTTTTTAAACTTGGCTTTACAAGTGCTAAGATGAAGCAAGCCACAATGGAACCGATTGCGATGGATGCAAGGTAAAGAAGTGGATTACCAATTGTTGGTACTACGAAGATACCGCCATGTGGAGCGCGTAGTGTGCATTCGAAGAACATGGATAATGCACCAGCTGTACCAGCACCGATAATGCAAGCTGGTAATACGCGAACTGGATCAGCCGCTGCAAATGGGATAGCCCCTTCTGTGATGAAGGAAAGGCCCATGATGTAGTTTGTGATACCAGATTTACGTTCAGCCTCTGTGAAACGGCTAGGGAAAAATGTAGTACAAAGAGCGATTGCCAATGGAGGAACCATACCGCCTGCCATTACAGCTGCCATGATACTGTATTCACCAGTCGCAAGTGCACCTGTGCCGATAACATAAGCCGCTTTGTTTACAGGGCCCCCCATATCAACGGACATCATAGCACCAAAAATAAGACCTAACAATACGCGGCTAGTTGTGCCCATGGATTGCAAGGAGTCCATTAACCAGTGGTTAAGTGCAGATACAGGAGGATTGATGATAAAGGTAATAGTGATACCGATGAACAATACGCCAAGTACAGGGTAGAAGAGAACCGGTTTTGTACCTTCTAATGCTTGAGGCAAACCAGATACTAATTTCTTAACTAATAATACCAAATAACCTGCTGCGAAACCAGCAATCAATGCGCCTAGGAAACCAGAGCCACCTTGGTTAGCTAATAAGCCACCAACGAAACCAGCTACAAGACCTGGACGATCCGCAATACTCATAGCGATGTAACCCGCTAATACTGGTAACATGAAGCCAAAGGAAGCGCCACCGATTTGCATTAAGAAAGCCGCAAGAGGTGTACCGGAACCAAAGTTTTTAGGATTTGCTGGATCGAATACGTCAAATAAGAAGGCGAGGGCAATCAAGATACCGCCACCGATAACAAACGGCAACATGTGAGAAACGCCGTTCATCAAATGTTTGTAGATTTGACGGCCTACGCTATCAGATGCGCTAGCTGCAATCTCAGCAGCTTCACGGTCAGCCGCAGATGCTTGATATACGGCAGCTGTGCCAGCCATAGCTTCTGTTAGTAGCTCTTCCGCTTTGTTGATACCGTTAGCAACCTTCGTTTGAATCATAGGCTTGCCATTAAATCGACCCATTTCTACTTGGCGATCGGAAGCTACGATAATGCATTTGGCATGTGCAATTTCTTCTGCTGTAAGAGCGTCTTTGACACCAGAAGCACCGTTCTTCTCTACTTTTAAGAAGATGCCCATTTCTTTAGCCTTACGTTCTAAAGATTCAGCAGCCATGTAGGTATGTGCGATGCCAGTAGGACAGCCTGTAACAGCTAGTACATCATAATGCGGGTTATCTACAGAAATCTTAGGTGCCACCTTTTCAATTGCTTCTGTAGCCTTTGCTTCGATAGCGCCAGTAATACCGGTTGCTTTTTGATCCTCTGCTGTTTTGATAAACCCTTCTACAGATGGATCAAAGTTGCCTTGCTCTTTAGCTGTTACGAGTTCCAAGAAACGTTCTACAGTTGGAGCTGCGATAAGAGCTTCTTTGAAATCAGGGTCGATCACCATCGTTGCTAACTGACTTAATACCTCTACATGAGTGTCAGTCGCGCCTTCTGGAGCAGCAATCATAAAGAATAGGCGAGATGGTTGACCATCAAGTGCTTCAAAATCCACACCGTTAGGCACGACCATAGCAGCGAGGCCTGCTTCTTTTACGCCTGCAGATTTAGCATGCGGTGTGGCGATACCATCACCGAGGCCCGTAGAACCTGACTCTTCTCGAGCAAAGACAGCTGTTAAGTACTCACCTTTATCGATGAGCTTGCCACCTTTTTCCATCAATTCGCCTAAGGTATAAATGGCGTCAGCCTTTGTGACAGGATCTGCATTCAGCAAAATAGATTGAGGTTTTAATAAATCAGTGATTTGCATATGTGTACTCCTTGATGCAAATAAAATATAAAATCATTTGACTCGTACTTGTGAAAGTAGTGTTTCTACTTCTTCAAGGGTTGCGAGGTTTTCAGAGTAGGCAGAGGCAGATCCACTGGAGATGCCCCAGTAGAGCGCCTCTTGTAAGTTACCTGTTTTTTCATAGCCCGTAATAAAACCAGCGACCATGGAATCGCCAGCGCCTACGGAATTTACGAGTATGCCTTTAGGGGCAGGACTCGTGTATACAGTGCCGTCAGCAGCGACCAAGAAAGCTCCATCACCAGCCATAGAGATGAGCACGTGTTGTGCACCTTTTTCTTGTAATGCTTTGGCAGCTTCTACAAGGTCATCCTTTGTAGCGAGAGTGCGACCAAAGATTTCGCTAAGTTCGTGATTGTTTGGCTTAATTAAGAACGGTTTATAAGGTAAGACTTTTGTGAGTAGATCTTTTGTAGCATCTACTACGATGCGGATGTTTTTATGTTGTAAGCGCTCCATAATGAGTTCGTACATATCGCTTGGTAGACTAGAAGGAATGCTCCCTGCAAGGATTAATGTATCTTGTTCCGTCATCGCATCGAGCTGTTTGTATAGAGCCTCTAATTCGTCGTCCGCGATGATTGGACCGCGGCCGTTAATCTCTGTTTCCTCGTCGGAGGCTTTTACCTTAACATTAATGCGGGTTAATCCTTCGCGAAGTCGGATGAAATCTTCTTTCACGCCGAATGTCTTGAGTTGTGTTACGATTTCTTCGCCTGTAAACCCTGCGATGAAGCCGAGTGCTGTCGTATCCATGCCAAGATTATTGAGCACGATAGATACGTTGATACCTTTGCCGCCACCGAGAACGTATTCTTGGGTGGTACGATTAATAGTGCCCGTCTTGAGGTGATCAAGGCGCACGATATAATCGAGAGCTGGGTTAAAGGTAATAGTGTAAATCATACAATTTCCCCTTTTGAGATAATACTAATTAGCGTATGATCGGTTGATCTTGCTTCCGTAACCGTAACCAATAGATGAGTGGTACTAGATATAGAAAGAAGGCAAATGGTACGTAACCTGCTGAACTTGTACCCATCATGACAACGGGCACGTAGGCAGCGATATTCCACGGTTGCAATGGAGCGATGAGGATGCCGCTATTTTCAAAGTCTAGCATCACATCTTCGTCTTGAATACCCCGTTGAGCGTAGGTAATACGCATAATAGAGTGCGTCATAACTACCGCAATGGCTTGGCTGCATCCAACCGCACCTGTTAAAAAGGCAAGGCCTACATTGGCAGCAAATACATCGCTCCGTGTTTTAGCTTGTTCTAACAGTTGTCGTATGTCGTTCCAGAAGCCAACCCCTTCAAGCATGCCTGAAATGGCAGTAGCCATGAAAATCGAAAGGGTAGGGATAAACATCGTTTGTAGACCGCCGCCATGAATGATATCAGCTAGTGGATTGTAGTGCGGTAGCTCAAAGCCCGTTAAGGTATACCATCCCAACTCAGAAATGGTGGCTCCTTGATTTATATAAGCTAGAATGGCCGCTGCTAATGCACTGAGTCCGATAGGCCAACGGATAGATACTTTCAAAGGCAATAGACCAATGACGATGATGACTGGAATCCATAATGTCCAATCGATGTTGAAAATAAAGTGAATTGTATCGGATAGTAAACTATTTTCGTAATTGAGTGGGTACCATTGAGATAGTAATAGATACAGCACTGTAGAGATGATGAGTGCTGGAATACCATCTTTAAACATGATGGGAATATTCGTCGATACCTTTGTATGGGTCAAGGCTGCTACGAGAGACGCACTAGAGGATAGTGGCCCGTTTCGATCACCAAAGTAAGCACCTGCAATAATGGCACCGGCTACGATATTTTCAGGAATACTCCCAGCTTTTGCCATCGTGATGAGTACGATGCCTATCGTGCCTACAGTTCCTAGTGCGGTGCCCAACAGCATGCTTACTGCAGCTGTTATTAAAAAGGCACAGACGATGAAGATGGACGGATTAATTAAGTCGATGCCTGTGGCGATGATCATAGGGATAATGCCCGCTGCTTGCCACATGGCGATGAGCCAACCGATGAGAAGAAAGATTTGCATCACCACGATGGACGTTTTAGCACCTGCCCACGATAGGTTTAATAGTTCCTTTGGTTGATATCCTTTGCGATAAAATACAAAGGCCATGATGCACCATACGACAATCAAGGCGTAACCAATGGCGATGCTATTGGCTACAGCAATGAGGATGAAGAGAATGGATGTAAGTAGTCCTAAGAGGGGCTCTATATTCCGTGGCATAAGTGTGCGACCTTGTTGGTATCTTAGGAACGCATTTAATATAAGTTGTAACCATTTCATCTTAGTCGATAGGAAGTTCTGTTTCGAAGACTTCCTCAGCAGGGCCTGTCATGAGCACCGTGCCATCCTCCAAGTATGAAATATGCAATGTACCTAAATAGAGTTCCACATCTACTTCGCGGCCTGTTAATCCCTTTTCAAAGGACATAACGGCAGAGGCACAAGAGCCTGTTCCACAAGCTAAGGTAGCACCAGCGCCGCGCTCCCAAGTGCGCACCTTGATGTGTTTGTCATTAACTACTTCAATGTAGTTTACATTTGTGTTAGCAGGGAAGACATCGTGCTTTTCAAGGATTGGGCCTTGTGTTGTAACAGGAGCCTTTGTAATGTCTTCGATGAAGACTTCCGTATGAGGCACGCCGAGCAATACGGAGCTTACCGTTACGGTCTCACCGTTTACATCGAGGTCTACGTCGATAACCTTATCCATGTTTACATTCATAGGAATGTCTTGGGCTTTAAAAAATGGTTTGCCCATGTCTACAGTAACTTGTGTGACTATTCCGTTTTCGATAGTCAAGGTAGGCTTCATTACGCCTGCTAAGGTTTCGATGGTGAAAGTTTCCTTTGTAGTTTCACCGTGTTCATAAGCGTATTTTGCAAAGCAGCGAATCGCATTACCGCACATTTCTGCTTCACTACCATCGGAGTTGATGATGCGCATGCGCACATCACAGGTTTCGGAAGGTACTAGGATGGCAAGACCATCGGCACCAATACCCGTGCGACGATCGCAAAGGCGAATGGCGAGGTCTGTGTAGTCTTTAGAAGTCCCTTGTGGGTCGGTAAAGAGGATGAAATCATTACCGAGACCATGCATTTTTGTTAATTTCATAAAGTCTCCTATCAATAAGTAAGACTTTCACCATGAAGCCCGTGAAAGTCTCAGATGCATATAATTATATATTCTATATTATATCATAAAAGGCCCTCGAAAATGAGATGTTTGTTGCTTTATTGTTTAACAGAGAAATGATAAAATAAAAAGTAATGTAGCTAATTGTAATGGAAAGAGGAACACATATGCGAATTCAAGGGATTTCTGGATCTCGTGGCGTTGCAGTAGGCAATGTATATAGATATATTCAAGAGGAAATTGTCATTCCTGATTACACCGTGGCAGAGGATAAGGTAGAAGAGGAAATTGGCAAGTTCGCAACGGCTATGGCATCTACCTTAAAACAATTGGACACTATTCGTCAAAGAGCATTGGATGAAATGGGGCCGGAAGAGGCGGCTATTTTTGAGGCACACATGCAAATCGCTCAAGACCCATCCTTGTCTGACGGAATCAAATCCCTTGTTGAGTCTAGCCGCATGAATGTTGTAGCGGCCACGTCTCAAACAATTG
>CAMUQE010000109.1 GCA_947096075.1 Veillonella parvula
AGATTTATCTATATTTGGCAACATTAATGTTACAATTCAAGTTGAATAGGGAAAAATACTTATAAATATGTGTTTTATTGATTATGCATTTTACTAATAAATGAAGTTTATTACTTGTTTATAGGCTGTAAAAAGGTTATTTAAAGTGAGTGGCTATTGCATACTTATGTATCGGAGGTTATACTATCGGTAGAAGGAGTTTTTCAAGTGAAAAGTGAGGTATGTATATGGCATGGGGTGGATCTAGACGCGGTGCCGGGCGCCCACGTAATCCTATTAAACGTATTGGTAGAACCTTTCGACTTAGTGATGAAGAGTTTCTTTCGCTAAAGCCATTGATCATGGCTATTAAGGCAAATAACGATAAACGATATAGGCAACAATATAGCCGAGAAGTATAAATAATCAGGCATTGTCACAGCATATACAATTTAATACATTTTAAATCTATTTTACAATAATTCATTATTTCTAAATCTTTCAACTACAACACATCTTTACTCTCTAAAACAATATGCTGTGTTCAATACAAGCAGTACGAAAAGGTCCCAATTCATTTGAATTGGGACCTTCTTCGTTATATATAATATACAATACATAATACATATTACTCTATATTTTGTTATATTAAATTAGTCTACTTTGATGCCGTGAATTTCTTCAGCTAAACGTTTTAGAGCATCAACGGTACGTACCCCAGGAGTGATTTCAGAAAGTTTTACACGAATGAAGTGACCTTCTTTAACGGCTGTGATATCTTGAAGTTGAGGGTTAGCCTTGATCTTTTCAATTTTTTGTTGGAAATCATCATCGTTGCGAATAGAATTGCCATAGTCAGCGATAATAATATAGTCAGGGTTTTGCGCAATTACTGTTTCCCAAGAGCCTTTAGCCCATGTTTTATCAACACCTAAGCCACTCATTACATTATCAGCACCGATAAGTTTTAAGATGTTAGTAGTGTAACCTTCGAATGCTGTGAATGGTTGTCCATCTTCGGAGTCATAAATGAAAACGCGTTTGCGAGGCAAGTCTTTTAGCTTGTCTTGGATAGCCGCCAATGTTTTACGTTGACCTGCAACCCATTCTTCAGCCTTAGGTTTTACACCAAAAATCTCGCCCAATTTAATCATGTCATTGAAGTTAGTTTCTAGGTCGGCCTTAGTAGATAGCATAGACTCAGGAAGCCAAATATTAACTTTTTGGGCAATCATTTTGTCTGCAGGAATAGCACGTTTGCTGAAGGAATCAGGCCAACCTGTAGCAAAGTCTGGTTTTACGGACATGAACACTTCGTAGGATGGCCATTTGTCAGATAGTACTTTTACTTTATCATAAGCTGCTTGTAAAGGTGGGTAGATTTCTTCTTCTTTAAAAGCCGTACCAGCCATTTTGTCTTCAAGACCTAATTGTAACATCATTTCCGTTGTTGCTTGAGACATGGATACCGCATGAGTAGGGGCGGATTTTACGACAAAGTCTGTTTTTGTACCATCAAATGTTTCACTCCACGTTACTGCATTGCCATTGTCAGCTGTGTTCTTAGTTGTGTCAGAACCACAGCCAGCAATAGCAAAGGTTGCGCATGCCATAGCGATTAATACTAATTTTTTTGACTTTTTTAAATTTTGGAACATAATGAGTCCTTTCTTGACTAATTAATAATATAAATGATAGCGCCCTTCATCCCAAGAGGTTTTGAAAGAAACTTCAAAAATTGGTTCAAGAATTTCAGGTGTGAGCACCTCGGTAGGGGAATCTTCTTTTAGGATAGTTCCATTGTTCATGATGACTATATGATCGCAATATTGAGCCGCTAGATTTAAGTCGTGAAGGACTACGATTGTAGTGCCTTTAAAAGCACGTAATTGTTTCATTAGTGCCACTTTATACTTCATATCTAAATGATTAGTAGGTTCATCTAAAAGGAGTATTTGAGGTTTCTGGGTTAAGGCTTTTGCAATAAATATGCGTTGCTTCTCACCACCTGATAAATGATGAGTTTCTTCATTTACTAAATGGGTGATTCCTACTTCATTCATATAATGCTCTGCAATTTTAACATCCTCAGAACTATAGGTGCCAAAGTGTTGTTTGTACGGATACCGTCCCATGAGAACGATATCTTTTACGAGAAAATCATCAATCATAGCGTCTCTAGATTGTGTTAAGACTGCTACCAATTGAGCAAATTCGCGACCTTTATAAGACTCTAAAGATTTTCCGTTTAATTTGATTTTGTTTTTTGTTGGATGAAGTCGATATAGATGGCTAAGTAGGGTGGACTTACCACATCCATTCGGTCCAATTATGGCTGTTATTTTATTGGTAGGAAATGTTACAGAAATATTCTTTAACACTTCTTTTGTTTCATAAGAAAAAGACAGCTGATTAATTTGATACATAGTATCTCCTATAGATATGATATACACTAACCATTGTGTTTATAACGATTCATGATAATCCAAATGAAGAGAGGAGCCCCCAATAAGGATGTAAGTACACCAATAGGGATTTCTTCTGGACTGTAGAGTGCTCTCGATAATACGTCTGACCAAATTATAACGATGCTACCGATGAGTGCACTGAATAGTAATGTGTATTTATGCTTAGGTTCGCCTACAATCCGAGCAAGGTGAGGGATGATAAGACCGATAAAGCCAACTACACCAACCTTTGATACTAGTGTGGCAATCACAATAGAGGATATGATAACGATGCTTAATTGTAACTGCTTAACGGAAAGGCCCATTTGTGCTGCTTCATGATTACCGAGTAGCAACACATCAAGATCTTGGTTGAACATATAGATATATAGCATAAACAAGGTTACAATAATTGCTGTTAATGGTAAATCGCCCCATTGTATACCTACAAAGCTGCCAAGTAGCCAGAACATGGCACTTCGTACTTGTGCTTCGTGTTTTGCTCCGTAAATGATCATCATCGTTAAGGCTGAAAATACACCGGTCATGCCCATGCCTATGAGAATAAGCTTTACTGGACTGTTACTTTTACCAACACATAGTAGTACTAATATAATTGAAAGTGCTGTGCCTAGAGCCGCAAAAATAGGCGTATTGTATTGCCCTAAGAATGGAAGCCCACCCATGATAATAGCGAAAACGGCACCTGTGCTTGCACCAGAAGAAACACCTAATACATAGGGATCCGCAAGGGCATTGCGCGTGACCGTTTGCATTAATAGACCCACAAGCGATAGACCTATACCTGTTAGAACAGAGGAAATAAGTCGTGGTAAGCGGATATCTGTAATAATCGTATCAGTCATAGATGCTTTAGTATTTGCATCGATCATAGATATAAGAGCCGAAATAATTTGGTCTAGAGAAACGAATTTAGCTCCAAACTGTAAAGTTGTTACTAATGAAATACAGAGGATTAGACATAGTACAAATACTTTTACTGAAGTCTGCATAAAATCTCCTTATTTTATTTAGGTAGTCTAAGTCTTATCTAAGTATAGAAAATTTTCAATATACATCTAATATTAATACCTGTATAGGTATTATAAGTGTGAAGATTCATTAAATTATAAATAGCAAAATCATATGTTAGCTTTATTCATTTTTATGAGTTCATTGTTATTTTGATATATGAAAAATTTATTAGAATAGCTATAATAGAATTGTATATATAGAAGTAGGTTTAGGAGGTGTTAGTTTGATACAAGATTTATTATCTGAGGATAATGTATCCTTTCATTATCCCGCTGAGACGTGGGAGGATGTTATTCGTCATGGTGGTCAACTGATGGTTGATGCGGGCTTTACGGATCCATCTTATACAGAGGCTATGGTTGAAGTAGTTCGCGAAATGGGGCCATATATCGTATTGGCTCCAGGTCTTGCTATGCCACATGCTCGCCCAGAACATGGTGCTAAGCGTGTAGGGACAGCTTTAGTGACATTGGAAAAACCTTTGAATTTTGGCAGTCCTGATAATGACCCAGTATCTGTCGCATTATTCTTATGTGCTCCCAATAAAGATGAGCATATTCAATTGTTAACAGATATTGCTACATTATTTGAGGATGAAGAATTTTTAGATGCGGCCGTTGACTTTGAAAGTATTGACGACGTACAAGCATTCTTGGCAGAACATTTAGACGAGCAATAATACGTTTAGAAGGAGGCAAGTATGATTTCTGTATTAACTGTATGTGGTAATGGTATTGGTTCTAGCTTGATGTTAAAAATGAAAATTGAAGAAATTTGTGCTGAAAATGGTATCGATGCACAAGTTGAATCTATCGATTTTAACGCGGCTCAAGGTCGTAAGGCAGACCTCATCGTAACTGTAAAAGAGTTGGCTGAACAATTTGACGATAAAAACGTTGCTATTGTTCGTAGCTATATTAATAAAAAGAAGATTACAGAAGATGTTCTTGAAGCATTAAAACAAGCCGCTCAATAATATGTAACAATTATATATAGGAGGTAGTGCCATGGAAATGGTATTAGAGTTCTTGCGTGATGTGCTGTCTCAACCAGCACTTTTGATTGGTATTATGTCATGTATAGGCCTGATCGCTTTGAAACGTCCGTTTCATAAAATAATGACGGGCACATTAAAACCTATTCTTGGGTATTTAATGTTAGCTGCAGGTGCGGGTGTTATCGTTAGTAATCTTGACCCATTGGGGAAAATGATTGAACATGGATTTCATATTACTGGTGTAGTGCCAAATAATGAAGCTATCGTAGCTGTTGCACAAAAGGTACTTGGCGTTGAAACAATGTCTATTCTTGTTGTAGGCTTATTGATGAACTTATGTATTGCACGTTTCACCAAGTTTAAATATGTGTTCTTAACAGGTCATCACAGCTTATTTATGGCATGCCTTATGTCTGCCGTACTTGGTACAGCAGGTTTATCTGGTATGGAACTCATACTTGTAGGTGGTTTCTTAATGGGAGCTTGGTCTGCCATTTCTCCAGCTATTGGTCAAAGTTATACATCCAAAGTGACAGATGGTGATGAAATTGCCATTGGTCATTTCGGTAGTTTAGGCTACTATTTATCGGCTTGGGTTGCTAAATATGTTGGGAAAGCTGAAGATAGCACAGAAGACATTGAAATACCAGAAAAATGGGGTTTCTTACGAGACTCAACATTATCTACAGCATTAACTATGATCGTATTTTACCTAATTGCGGCATTTGCAGCAGGTTCCGAATTTGTCGCTACTTTATCAGGTGATATGAGCCCATATTTATACGCTGTTATGAGTGCTATGAATTTTGCTGTTGGTGTAACAATCGTATACTCAGGTGTGCGTATGATCTTAGGTGATTTGATTCCTGCATTCCAAGGGATTGCTACAAAAATTATTCCTAATGCAATTCCAGCTGTAGACTGTGCCGTATTCTTCACCTATGCTCCAACTGCGGTTGTATTAGGCTTCCTTAGTTCCTTCATCGGTGGTATCATCGGTATGCTTATCCTTGGTGCTGTAGGTGGCGTATTAATCATTCCTGGTCTTGTGCCACACTTCTTCTGTGGTGCTACAGCAGGTATTTATGGCAATGCTACTGGTGGTCGTCGTGGCGCAGCGGTAGGTGCTTTCCTAAATGGTTTGGCTATTACATTCTTGCCAGCTTTGGCGTTGCCAGTTCTTGGTCAATTAGGCTTCCAAAATACAACCTTTGGTGATGCAGACTTTGCAGTAATGGGTCTTGTATTAGGTAATGCTTATGAATGGGTAGGTATGGCTGGTATTTATGGCATTGTAGCTATTGCCGCTTTAGTACTTATTATTCCTAACTTTATTAAAACAAAAGGTAAAGTTATTAATTATGTAGAAGAGGATTAATGAAAACAACTGAGCAACACAGTAATGTTGTAGTACGATATGTATTCCTGACTATTGGAGCAATAAGTTTTGGCCTTGGTACAGCAGGTATCGTATTACCACTATTGCCAACAGTTCCTTTTTATATGCTAACTTTATTTTGTTTAGCTCGAGGGTCTGAACGATTCCATAAAATGTTTTTGGAATCTAGTTTATATCAAAAGACTGTTGCTGCTTATGAACGCGATAAAGCGTTGACCTTGCGGGCAAAGTTGTCCATTCTCGTATCCGTTAGTGCCATAATGGCGGTTGGTGCCTATTTTAGTCAAGATATGCCTATTGCTCTAATGGTTATGGGCATTATATGGGTAGCGCATGTCATAGCATTAGCTTTTATTATTAAAACAAAAAAATAGGAACTTGTATCCTTAGTTTTGAATATAGCCTCATGAATTAAACTACAACAATTTAAT